>NZ_JAGKRH010000034.1:0-58651 GCF_017939245.1 Aeromonas sp. PrichA-15
GGCGGTTCGTATTGAATATCGTAAAACAGAGCAATTGTGGTGCTCGAAGTCAGAGAAACAAGCTAAAAAGAGCCGGCTGGAATGACGACTATCGGGCTCAGTTATTCTTTGGTTAAAATATCAACAAAGTGTGCTCCCGCCCTGCCTTCACGCCAGCCATGCCGTTCAGCTTGGTTCACTCTCTGGCCTCACTCCTCCCGAGCAGATGCTCTTCCTGCTCCACAAAACAGGGGTTGTCACCCTGTATTGCCACTTCATGCCCATGGAGTGAACAAGGGGAGGGTGCAACCTATTTAGCGCCTGCGCCACGTGAGTCCCCTTGATTGACCAGCTTAGGCCCCAGTGGCCGGTCTTTTCATAGGGCGAGTGAGGCGTTCTGAGGCGTTCTTCAATCCTGTGAGTCGATGGCCGGTTGCAGATACGCAGCGGTTAGAGCAGCGTAGAGAGGGGAGGGGGTTGGTATCCTGAACCGGAATGCCACAAGGAGCGGCACCCCGGGAGATAAAAAAACCGGCCTCAGGGGCCGGTTTTTGTTGTGTGCCAGGGGCTTAACGCAGCACCACGTGCTGGAAGCCCTGCACCAGGCTGATGACAGGCTGGGGGTAGATGCCGAGCAATACCACCAGGATGGCGGAGAGCAGCACCACCAGGCCCCCGGAGGAGAAGGCCCAGTCGGCCCTGGCATCGCGCAGCTGCATGCCGGGCTCGCGCAGGTAGAGGGTGACCATGACGCGCAGGTAGTAGTAGAGACCCAGGGCGCTGCCGAGCACGATGGCGCCACTGAGCCACCACAGCTTGGCATCCACGGTGACGCCGATGAGATAGAACTTGCCGATGAAGCCGAGCGTCATGGGGATGCCCGCCAGGGAGAGCATCATCACCGTCATCACGGCCGTCAGATAGGGGCGCTTCCAGAACAGGCCGCGATAGCTGTGCAGGGAGTCCGCATCCTTGCCACGGTAGGGGCTGGACATCATGCTGATGACGCCGAAGGCCCCCAGGCTGGTGAACAGGTACATCAGCAGGTAGACACCCGCCGCTTCCACCGGCATCTCGCCGAGGCGGCTTGCCACCACCACCGCCAGCAGATAGCCGAAGTGGGAGATGGAGGAGTAACCCATCATCCGCTTGATGTTGGTCTGGATCAGCGCCAGGAGGTTGCCGACCACGATGGAGATGACTGCCATGGCCGCCAGCAGCCAGTGGATCATGGGATCCGAGGTGGCGGGTACCGCCAGGTAGAAGCGCAGCAGCACGCAGAACACGGCTATCTTGCTCACGGTGGCGAGGAAGGTGGCCACCGGTGCCGGCGCCCCTTCATAGACGTCCGGGGTCCAGAGGTGGAAGGGGGCGAGGGACAGCTTGAACGCAAAGCCGACCAGCATCAGGCCAAAGCCCCCCATCAGCAGCGGATGGTGAGCCGGGCTCTGGGCCAGGGTCACACCGAGATCGCTGAAGCTCAGGCTCCCGGCCTGGGCGTAGAGCAGCGCCATGCCGAACAGCAGGAAGGCGGTGGCACTGGCGGAGAGCACCATGTACTTGATGCTGGCTTCCAGCGAGCGCCGCTCGCGATAGGCATACCCCACCAGACCGAACATGGGCAGGGTCAGCATCTCGATCCCGATAAAGAGCGAGGCGAGGTGACGGGAGGCCGCCAGCACCAGACCACCGGCGGTGGCGATGAGCAGCAGCAGGTAGAACTCTTCCCGGTTGTCCGGATAGCCCTTGAGCCAGGTGCGACCGAAGGTGCAGGTGGCCAGGGCCCCGATGAGCACCAGCCCCATGTAGAAGACCGCGTAAGCGTCCACTTGCAGCAGGGGAGTGACCCCCTGATCCCCCTGGGCCATCACGATGGGCAGGGAGAAGAGCGCGAGGTTGAGGCCGATGATGGTGACCACGAAGGCGGTGTCGTCACAGCGCTTCCAGGCGATGGTCAGCATCAGGGCCACCATGGCCCCCGTGGTCAGCAACAGGGGCAGCAGGGCCAGCAGTTGAGAAACAGTAAACGTCATGACAGTGCTCCCGACATGGACAAGGAAGGCGAAAGAGAAAGCATCATTGCAGCGCCCCCGTGCCCGGCAGCGCGTACCAGTGCAGCACGCTCAGGAGGCTGCTGCTGGCGGTGTCGAGCACCGGCTGGGGATAGAGACCGAGCAGCACCAAGAGGCCGGCGATGGTCAGCATCATGGTCAGTTCCCGGGTATCCAGCCCCTTGAGCATACTCTCCTCCCGGGGCGTCCCGAAGCAAGCCCTTTGCAGCATGATGAGGGAGTAGACCGAGGCCAGCACCAGCCCGAAGGTGGCGATGACGGTGATGACGGGGGCCACCTGGAAGCTGCCGATGAGGATCAGGAACTCGCCGACGAAGTTGCCGGTCCCCGGCATCCCGAGGGATGCAACGGAGAAGAACAGCATCACGCCGGGCAGGTAGCGCAGCCGTCCCCAGAGACCGCCCATCTGGCGCAGATCCCGGGTGTGCAGGCGCTCGTAGAGCTGGCCGCACAGGATGAAGAGGCCGGCGGCCGAGAGCCCGTGGGCAATCATCTGTACCACTGCCCCTTGCAGGGCGAGCTCGCTGCCGGAGTAAATGGCGATCATCACGAAGCCCATGTGGGAGATGCTGGTGTAGGCAACCAGCCGCTTGATGTCGGTCTGGGCAAAGGCCAGCAGGGCGCCATAGACGATGCCGATGAGGCCGAGCACCATGGCGTAGGGGGCAAACTCGGCGGACGCCTCGGGGAAAAGCGGCAGAGTGAAGCGCAGCAGGCCGTAGGCCGCGGTTTTCAGCAAGATGCCCGCCAAGTCCACGGAGCCTGCGGTGGGCGCCTGGCTGTGGGCATCAGGGAGCCAGCCATGGAGCGGCACCAGGGGCATCTTGACCGCGAAGGCGATGAAGAAGCCCAGCATCAGCAGCCACTGTACCGTGCTGCTCATGGGGGTGTTGAGCAGTTCCTGATAGTTGAAGGTGAAGACACCGGTGGCGGCGTGGTGGGTCAGTACCAGGCCCAGGATGGCCACCAGCATGATGAGGCCGCTCGCCTGGGTGTAGATGAAGAACTTGGTGGCGGCGTTGATGCGCGACTTGCCATCGGTGACCGAGTGGCCCCAGAGCGCGATCAGGAAGTACATCGGCACCAGCATCATCTCCCAGAAGAAGAAGAAGAGGAACAGATCCACCGCCATGAAGACGCCGAGCACGCCCCCCAGGATCCACAGCAGGTTGAGGTGGAAGAAGCCGATGCGCTGGACGATCTCCTTCCAGGAACAGAGGATGGCCAGCACGCCGATGAAGCTGGTGAGGATCACCATCAGGAGCGACAGCCCGTCCACGGCGAGGTGCAGGGAGATGCCGAAGCGGGGGATCCAGGGTTGTTGCCACTCGGCTGCCCAGACGGGGAGGCCGGGGTTGGCGATGGTGAAGTCACCACCGAGCCAGATGGCGCTGGAGAGCACCAGACAGGCGCTCATGGAGGCGAGGGCCACCCAGCGGACAAACTGTCCGCCGAGCCGCTCCATCTGCCAGCAGAGCAAGCCGCCGATGAAGGGAATTAGCAAGATCCAGAGTAAGGTCACGATATCAGCTCTCATCTAGGTTCTAGTCGGGCAGGCGCTGAGCCTGCCACACAATATTGGGCTCATGGATCAGCCGAGCAGCAGCAGGGCCAGGATCAGGGCGGCGCCCATCCCCATGGAGGCCGCGTACCAGCGCAACTTGCCGGAGACGGTCCAGGCCAGCAGCTGATGCCCCCCCTGGGCCAGCACGGCGGGCAGGTTCATCATCCTGTCCAGCGGATCCTTGCCGAGCAGGCGAGTCGCCAGCAGGTAGGGCTTGACCCAAATCAGGTCATAAAGCCAGTCAAAGCCCCAGGCATTGAACCAGAGGGTGGACAGAGCCCGCCCCGGTGCGCTCTGTGCGATCCCCTTCGCCAGGCGACGTTCGCCGAGGAAGAGGAAGGCGGCCAGCGCAATGCCTGCCACGGCGATGACGCCGGAGAGGATCTCGAGGCCATGGCGTCCCTCTTCGATGTGATCCCCGGGGCCTGCCGGCAGTACTCCGGCGAGCGGTGGCACGATGAGGGCGCCGACTCCGGTGGAGAGCACCAGCAGCACCAGCAGTGGCAAATGGTGGGCAAGGCCCTGTCCGGCGTGAGCCTGGGTCTGCTCCTTGCCGTGGAAGGCGATGAAGATGAGGCGGAAGGTGTAGAGGGAGGTGAGGAAGGCACCACCCAGACCGGCCCACAGCAGGGCGCTCTGGCCGCTGGCCTGCACCTGCCAGAGGATGGCGTCCTTACTGTAGAAACCGGCGGTCACCAGTGGCAGCGCGGCCAGGGCCGAGCCCCCCACCAGGAAGCAGGCATAGACCAGTGGTAGCGATTTGCGCAGCCCCCCCATCTTGAAGATGTTCTGTTCGTGGTGGGTCGCATTGATCACGGCCCCGGCAGAGAGGAACAAGAGCGCCTTGAAGAAGGCGTGGGTCATCAGGTGGAAGATGGCCCCTTCCCAGGCACCGACCCCCAGGGCCAGGAACATGTAGCCTATCTGGCTCATGGTGGAGTAAGCCAGGATCCGCTTGATGTCGGTCTGCACCAGGGCCGCAAAGCCCGCCAGCACCAGGGTGATGGCACCGACCAGCGCCACCAGATGGAGGATCTCGGGGGCCAGCAGGAACAGGCCGTGGGTGCGGGCTATCAGGTAGACGCCGGCAGTCACCATGGTGGCCGCGTGGATCAGCGCCGAGACCGGGGTGGGACCCGCCATGGCGTCCGCCAGCCAGGTCTGCAGCGGTAGCTGAGCTGACTTGCCGACCGCGCCGCCGAGCAGCATCAGGCAGGCGAACGACAGGGCAGGGGAGCCGTCGGCAAACATCGCAGGGGCTCGCACCAGCAGCTCGTGAATGTTGAGGGTGCCGAGCTCGCGATAGAGCACGAAGAGCCCGATGGCGAGGAAGACGTCGCCGACCCGGGTCACCACGAACGCCTTGAGGGCGGCGGCGCCGTTGTTGCGATCCTTGTAGTAGAAGCCGATCAGCAGGTAGCTGCACAGCCCCACTCCTTCCCAGCCCAGATAGACGAACAGCAGGTCATCGGCCAGCACCAGGAACAGCATGCTGGCGATGAAGAGGTTGGTGTAGGTGAAGAAGCGTGAATACCCCTCTTCCCCGCGCATGTACCAGGAGGCGAACAGGTGGATGAAGAAGCCCACTCCGGTCACGACCCCCAGCATGGTCAGTGACAGCCCGTCCAGGGAGAGACGGAAGGCGGGCTGGAACTCGCCCACCGTCATCCACTGCCACAGGGTCTGGGTATAGACGCCGCCTTCCGGCATGGTATTGAGGAAATCGATGCCGACCCACAGGGTAGTGAGGGCCGAGAGACCGATGCTGCCGACACCGATGAGCGCCGAGGTGCGCTCGCCGAGGCGGCCGAGGGAGAAGGCCAGCAGCAGCCATCCCAGCAGCGGGAACAGGAAAGTCAGATATAGGAGGCTCATCCGCGCATCTCGCTCACAGTGTCCACGTTCAGGGTGTGGTAACGACGATAGAGCAGCAGTAACAGGGCGAGGCCGATACTGGCCTCCGCTGCCGCCAGAGAAATCACCAGTATGTACATGATCTGGCCGTCGGCCTGGGCCCAGCGGCTACCCGCCACCACGAATGCCAGGGCGGACGCGTTCATCATGATTTCGATACTCATGAGGATAAACAACAGGTTGCGGCGTATCAGCAGGCCGCACAGGCCGATGGCAAACAAAATGGCCGCCAGCAGGAGGCCGTGCTCCATGGGAATTCCACTCATCGCCATGCTCCTTGTGCTTGCTGGATGGAAAGGGGGCGGGCTGCCGGCAGCGAGCCATGCATCACCACGGGGATGTCGCTCATTGCTGACCTCCTTCCTGTGTGGTGCGAGGTACGGAGAGCACTTCCCCGCTCTTGTCCTCGCGGCCCAGGTGATAGGCGGTGACCAGACCCGCCAGCAGCAGGATGGAGGCGAGCTCCACCGCCAGCACATAGGGGCCGAACAGGGCGATACCGACTTCCTTGGCGCTGACCTCGGTCAGACCCAGTTCACCGCCGGTCACGCCGAGAATGCCGTGGGCCAGAAAGCCCAGCAAAATGAGGGAGAGCAGGGCCGGGCCACCCCAGGTCATGGGGGTGAGCCACTTCTTCTCCTGATCCTGGGCGCTCCCCAGGTTCAGCATCATCACCACGAACACGAACAGCACCATGATGGCGCCGGCGTAGACGATCACCTGCAGGGCCCCCGCAAAGGCGGCGCCCAGGCAGAAGAAGATCATGGCCACGGCGATGAGGGAGATGATGAGATTGAGCAGCGCATGCATGGGGTTGCTGGTGCTGATCACCCGCAGCGTGCTGTAAACGGCGACCAGGGCCGCGGCATAGAATGCCAGTTCCATGATTGACTCCTAGGGCAGCAGGCTCTTGACATCGATGGGCTTGGCTTCGTTCTCGGCATCCCCTTTGGGTTTGCCGTCGATGGCCATCCCGCTCATGCGGTAGAAGTTGTAGTCCGGATATTTGCCGGGGCCGCTTATCAGCAGATCTTCCTTCTCGTACACCAGATCCTGGCGACGATACTCCCCCATCTCGAAATCCGGCGTCAGCTGGATGGCGGTGGTGGGGCAGGCCTCCTCGCACAGGCCGCAGAAGATGCAACGGGAGAAGTTGATGCGAAAGAACTCCGGGTACCAGCGGCCATCTTCCCGCTCCGACTTCTGCAAAGAGATGCAACCGACCGGGCAGGCAACAGCACACAGGTTGCACGCCACGCAGCGTTCGTCGCCATCGGGATCCCGGGTCAGTACGATGCGACCGCGAAAGCGGGGGGCGGCGTAGACCGGCTGCTCCGGGTAGCTCAGGGTTTCACGGGGGCGCCAGGCATGGGAGAAGACCATCCCAAGACTGCGCAACTGGGTGCCAACACCCTTGATAATGCTCGTAATTTTCATAGGTGCCTCACTGCACATTTATCAGCACTGGCGTCTGGGCGTTTCCTTGCCGCAGACGGCCGAATCATCGTCATGTCCATCTCGTTTTGCTCACGCATTCATCAGCACCACGGCAGCGGTGACCAGCATGTTGAGCAGGGTCAGGGGCAGGCACACTTTCCAGCCAAAGGACATCACCTGGTCGAAGCGCGGGCGGGGCAGGGAGGCCCGCAGCAGGATGAAGAACACCATGAAACAGGCGGTCTTCAGGGCGAACCAGATGAAGGGCGGCAGCCAGGGGCCGTGCCAGCCACCGAAGAAGAGGGTCACGATGAGCGAAGAGATCAGCACGATGCCGATGTACTCCCCCACGAAGAAGAGACCCCACTTCATGCCCGCGTACTCGATGTGATAGCCGTCGGCGAGCTCCTGCTCGGCCTCCGGCTGGTCAAACGGGTGGCGGTGGGTGACGGCGACCCCGGCAAACAGGAAGGTGACGAAGCCCAGGATCTGGGGGATCACGTTCCACATGCCGGCCTGGGCCTCGACGATGTCACGCAGGTTGAAGCTGCCGGTCTGGATGACGATGCCCATGAGCGAGAGGCCAAGGAACACCTCGTAGGAGAGGGTCTGGGCCGAGGCGCGCAGGCTGCCGAGCAGGGAGTATTTGTTGTTGCTCGACCAGCCGGCGAACAGCACGGCATAGACCGCCAGCCCGGCGATCGCCAGGATATAGAGCAGCCCCACGTTGAGATCCGCCACGCCCCAGGTGGGGGTGATGGGCACCACCGCAAACGCCAGGATGAAGGCGGTGAAGGCGATGATGGGGGCCAGCACGAAGATCCGGCGATCCGCAAAGGGCGGGATCCAGTCCTCCTTGAAGAACATCTTGACCATGTCGGCCGCCAGTTGCAGCAGGCCGAAGGGGCCAACCCGGTTGGGGCCGTAACGGTCCTGCCACAGTGCCAGCAGGCGGCGCTCGATGAAGCTCATGAAGGCGCCAGCCCCCACGATCCCCACGAGTACGACCAGGGCCTTGCCGACCTCGATCAGCAGATCCATCAGAGAGTCGCTCATGCGATGACCTCCTGCAGGTTATCGATCAGGGCATGGTGCAGGGCGGTCGGCAGGCCGTTCACCCCGAGTGGCAACCCTGCCAGGCCCGGAGCCAGCGCATCGCTCAGGCGAAGACGCAGGCGCCAGTGGTTGCCACCCCAGGAGAAGGCCACCAGTGCGTCAGGGGATAGTGCCAGGCGCGCGGCATCCGCCGGGTTCAGTACCAGGGTGGGTTCCCCCATGCGAGCCTGGATGACCGGGCTTCTGGCGGAGAGCTCCTCGCCACCGAACAGCTGGTCATAGCTCACCACCTGCAGGGATGCGGCGGGCTGGAAGGGGGCCGGGATGGTGCCAAACCACCCCAGGTTGCCTTCGCCCGGCTCCAGCAGGCGGCGACCGGGATCCCCGGCACGCAGGTTGCCGCCCACCTCGTCCTGGAACTTGTTCCAGGCGGAGGGGGAGTTCCAGCCCGGCGCCCAGGCAAACGGTACCTGGGAGAGGGGCTGGCGGGAACCAGCGTAGCCTTCCATGGAGAAGGCGAACGGCGAATCGGGATCCTGGGCGACTCTGGGCTCGCTCACGTTCTGGTTTGCCAGCATGGAGGTGCGACCACTGTAGCGGTGCGGCTCCCGGGCGAGCTTCATGCCGCGAATGCGCAGGCCGGCGTTGGGTGCAGCTTCACCCATGGTGGTGAGCAGCGGGGCGCTGGCGGCGCAATCGCGACTCACATCGTCGAAGGTGTTCCAGCGAACCGAACGCGGTTGCTGGCTCCCTTGCAAGGCATCCAGCCAGCGCCAGCTCTCGCGCACCTGGATATCGGCGTTGTAGAAGGCGGGAGCATAGACCTGGAAGAAGCGCTGGGCACGGCCTTCCATGTTGACCAGGGTGCCATCGCCTTCGGCAAAACTGGCGGCAGGCAGCACCAGATCCGCCTTCTTCGCGGTGGCCGTCTCCTGATGGTCGATGACCAGCAGGTGTTGCAGGCGATCCAGGGCGGCGTCCACCCGGCTGCGGGGGGCTCGGCGGTAGAGGTCGTTCTCAAGAACGACCAGGGCAAGTCTCTCTTCCCCTTCCATGCGCTCGAGGGCTGCCTCCAGTGGGGCGGCATGCCGGGCCAGCATGGCCAGCCCCAGGCTGTTGGCTTCCTGAGCCACCAGGGCAAGCTCCGCGGCCTGGCCACGGCCCTTGAGGGCGCGGGCGATGTTGCTGGCCGCATCGATCAGCGCCTCGTTGCGGGCACCATTGCCTGCGATGATGAGGGGCTTTTTGGCGTTGCCAAGCAGGTCGGCCCATTGGGCGGCGAGGGCCCGCTGTTCGGGGGAGAGATCCGTTGGCGCCGGTGCACTGGCGTCCAGCAGGTGGGCGATGGCAAACCCGAGGCGCGCCTGATCCGCGTGGGGGGCGTGCAGGGTGCTGCTCGCCACGTCATCCAGGCGGGTGGCATCCAGACTGGTGATGAGCAAGGGGTAGCGCTGGTTCTGGGCCAGGGTCTGCACGGCGGCGACCTGCCAGAGATCCACCTTCAGCTTGCGGGCAATTTCGCGCCCCTTGCCTTTCACTGCCTGGCGCAGGGCCAGGGCGATGCGGGCGGCGGTCTGGGTGACATCTTCCCCGAGCACCAGCACGGCGTCGGCTTCTTCCATGTCGCGCAGGCTGGGAGTGCGCACGCCGCCGTGCTCCAGAATGTCCAGCATCTTCTGCAGGCATTTCCATTCGCTCTGCTCGACCCCGGAGTAGAAGTTGGCGGCCCCCACCAGTTCGCGCAGGGCGAAGTTGCTCTCCAAGGAGGCGCGGGGTGAGCCGATGCCGATGACGCCGCTGGCGGTGCGCAGCGCATCCGCCGCCCGGTTCAGGGCACCATCCACCGTGATGGCCAGCTTGTCACTGCCATCCTGCAGCAGGGGCTGGCGCGGGCGGTCGGTCAGATTGACGTGACCGTAGCCGAAGCGGCCGCGATCGCAGAGGAAATAGTGGTTCAGGGCGCCGTGGAAACGGTTCTCGATGCGGCGCAGCTCGCCGTAGCGCTCACCCGGGCTGATGTTGCAGCCGACCGAGCACCCCTGGCAGATGCTGGGGGCGAACTGCATGTCCCACTTGCGGTTGTAACGCTCGGAGTGGGTCTTGTCGGTGAAGACGCCGGTGGGACAGACCTCCACCAGGTTGCCGGAGAATTCGCTCTCCAGAGTACCATCCTCGACCCGGCCGAAGTAGACGTTGTCGTGGGCGCCATAGACCCCGAGATCCTCGCCACCGGCGTAATCCTTGTAATAGCGCACGCAGCGGTAGCAGGCGATGCAGCGGTTCATCTCGTGGTTGATGAAGGGACCCAGATCCTGATTCTGGTGGGTGCGCTTGGTGAAACGGTAGCGGCGGCTGTTGTGGCCGGTCATCACCGTCATGTCCTGCAGGTGGCAGGCGCCACCCTCTTCGCACACCGGGCAGTCGTGGGGGTGGTTGGTCATCTGCCACTCCACCACTGTCTTGCGAAACTCCTTCGCCTCTTCATCCTCGATGGAGATATAGGTGCCATCGGTGGAAGGGGTCATGCAGGACATGACCAGGCGGCCGCGCTTGTCGTCGGCATTCTGATACTGTTTGACCGCGCACTGGCGGCAGGCACCGACGCTACCGAGCGCCGGGTGCCAGCAAAAATAGGGGACGTCCAGACCCAGCGACAGACAGGCTTGCAGCAGGTTGTCTGCCCCGTCTACCTCGTACTCTTTACCGTCTACATGAATGGTTGCCATACAACTTCCCTGAAACCTGTTTTATGAAATCGGCTATTGCCCGATGCGTCCTGGCGCTTACCAGCGCTCGCCCAGCAGGTTGGGCTGGATACCCTTGAACAGCTTGTGATTGTCATGGGGGGCCTTGACCCCGGCCTCGAACTCGGACCGGAAATACTTCATCGCACTGCCAAGGGGCTCGACGGCGCCGGGGGCATGGGCACAGAAGGTCTTGCCCGGGCCCAGGAAACTGACGAGCTGTTCCAGGGTCGCGAGATCCTCGGGTTGGCCCTCGCCCCGCTCCAGCGCCCGCAGGATCTTGACGCTCCAGGGCAGGCCGTCGCGGCAGGGGGTGCACCAGCCGCAGGATTCGCGGGCAAAGAACTCCTCCATGTTGCGCAGCAGGGAGACCATGTTGATGCTGTCATCCACCGCCATGGCAAGGCCCGTACCCATGCGGGTGCCCACCTTGCCGATGCCGCCAGCGTACATCTGGGCATCCAGGTGCTCGGGCAGCAGGAAGCCGGTGCCGGCGCCGCCCGGTTGCCAGGTTTTCAGGCGATAACCGGGCTTCATGCCGCCGGCGTAGTTTTCGAACAGCTCACGGGCGGTGATGCCAAAGGGCAGCTCCCACAGGCCGGGATTGTTGACCTTGCCGGAAAAGCCCATCAGCTTGGTGCCGTGATCTTCCGAACCCGGCAGTGCCAACCCCTGATACCAGGCCACACCGTTGCCGATGATGGCGGGCACGTTGCACAGGGTTTCGACGTTGTTGACGCAGGTCGGCTTGCCCCAGACGCCGGAGACGGCGGGGAAGGGGGGTTTGGCCCGCGGGTTGGCGCGCCGTCCTTCCAGGGAGTTGATGAGGGCCGTCTCTTCGCCGCAGATGTAGCGACCTGCGCCGGTGTGGACGAACAGCTCGAAGTCAAAGCCCGAGCCCAGGATGTTCTTGCCAAGGAACCCCGCGGCCTTGGCCTCTTCCACGGCGCGGCGCAGGTGGATGGCGGCATCCACGTACTCGCCGCGCAGGAAGATGTAGCCGCGATAGGCCTTGAGAGCCCGGGCACTGATGATCATCCCCTCGATCAGCAGGTGGGGCAGCTGCTCCATCAGCATGCGGTCTTTGTAGGTATTGGGTTCCATCTCGTCGGCGTTGCAGAGCAGGTAACGGATGTTCATGCTCTCGTCTTTGGGCATCAGGCCCCACTTCACGCCGGTGGAGAAACCGGCGCCGCCGCGTCCCTTGAGGCCGGCATCCTTGACGGTGCTGACGATGTCATCCGGGCTCATCTGGCCAAGGGCCTTGCGGGCGGCCTCATAGCCCTGTTTTGCCTGATACTCCTCGAGCCAGACCGGCTGGCCGTCGTCCCGCAGGCGCCAGGTGAGAGGGTGGGTCTCGGCGGTGCGGGGGATGCGGTTGGCGGTGCCGAGGGAGGCAAGCGTCTTGCCTGGCTGAATGCTCATGGGTAAGCCTCCAGGGTTTTCAGCAGGCTGACGGCATCGAGTCCGCCATAGGTATCGTCATCGATCATGATGGCCGGCCCCTTGTCGCAGTTGCCGAGGCAGCAGACGGGCAACAGGGTGAAGCGGCCATCCGGGGAGGTCTGACCGGGGGCCAGATTGACGACCTCTTTCAGACCGGCAAGCAACTGCTCGTGGCCGTTGATGTAGCAGACCATGCTGTCGCAGACGCGGATGATGTGACGACCCACCGGCTGGCGGAAGATCTGGCTGTAGAAGGTGGCGACCCCTTCCACGTCGCTGGCGGGGATGCCAAGCTCGGCGCCGATGGCGTCAATGGCGCCGTCAGGCACCCAGCCACGGGCCTGTTGCACTATCTTGAGCGCTTCGATGCTGGCTGCACGGGGATCTTCGTAGTGGTGTTTCTCGTGTTCGATGGCATCGCGCTCAGCCTGGCTCAGGACGAAATCTCCCTGCTGGCTGCTGCATGCTCCTTGCCCTTGTGGGGTCTGGTTATTGTGACACTGACATTGGCTCATGACTTGACCTTTTGTGGCTTGTCCTTTTACTGCGCGTCTTGCCCTTCACCCCGGCTGCCGGGGCGAGAGGACTCAACGATCCACATCTGACATAACGAAATCGATACTGCCCAGGTAGACGATAAGATCCGACACCATCTGGCCGCGGATCACCGAGGGGATCTGCTGCAGGTGGGCAAAGCTCGGGGTGCGGATCCGGGTCCGGTAGCTCATGGTGGAGCCATCGCTGGTCAGGTAATAGCTGTTGACCCCCTTGGTCGCCTCTATCATCTGGAAGGACTCGGCGGCCGGCATGACAGGCCCCCAGGAGACTTGCAGGAAGTGGGTGATCAGGGTTTCGATGTCCTGCAGGGTGCGCTCTTTGGGCGGTGGCGTGGTGAGCGGGTGATCCGCCTTGAAGGGGCCCTCAGGCATGTTTTTCATGCACTGCTCGATAATGGACAGGCTCTGGCGGATCTCCTCGATGCGCACGGTGGCGCGGTCGTAGGCGTCCCCGTTGCTGCCCACCGGCACCTCGAACTCGAACTGATCGTAACCGGAATAGGGGCGCCATTTGCGCACGTCAAAGTTGAGCCCCGTGGCCCGCAGACCGCCCCCCGTGGTGCCCCAGGCCAGGGCCTGGGCCGTGTTGTAGGCGGCGACGCCGATGGTGCGGCCCCGCAGTATGCTGTTGCGCATGGCCGCCTTTTCATACTCCATCAACCGCTTGGGCAGCCAGCTCAACAGGTTGTCCTGGATGAGGCGGGTCCAGCCGGCAGGCAGATCGTGGGCCACGCCGCCGATACGGAACCAGGCCGGGTGCATGCGGGCTCCGGTGATGGCCTCGATGATGGTGTAGATCTTCTGGCGGTCCGTGAAGGTGAAGAAGACCGGAGTCATGGCCCCCACGTCCTGAATGTAGGTGCCAAGGAACAGCAGGTGGCTCTGGATGCGGAACAGCTCCGCCATTATCACCCGGATCATGTCGACCCGCGCCGGCACCTTGATGCCGGCCAGCTTCTCGACCGCCAGCACATAGGGCAGGTTGTTCATCACGCCGCCCAGGTATTCGACCCGGTCGGTGTAGGGGATGTAGCTGTGCCAGGACTGGCGCTCGCCCATCTTCTCGGCGCCGCGGTGGTGATAGCCGATGTCGGGCACGCAGTCGCGGATCTCTTCCCCGTCGAGTTGCAGCACCAGGCGGAAGGCGCCGTGGGCGGAGGGGTGGTTCGGCCCGAGGTTCAGGAACATGTAGTCCTCGTTCTCGTTGCCGCGGGCCATGCCCCACTCTTCCGGCTTGAACAGCAGGTTGTCCTGCTCCTGATCCTGCTTGACCGCATCGAGCATGAAGGGATCAAACTCGGTGGCGCGCGCCGGGTAGTCCTTGCGCAAGGGGTGCCCTTGCCAGCTCTTGGGCATCATGATGCGGGTCAGATGGGGGTGGCCATCGAAGGTGATTCCCATCAGATCCCACACTTCCCGCTCGTACCAGTTGGCGTTGGGGAAGTGGCGGCTGACGGTGGGCAGATGGAGATCGCTCTCCTTGAGCGCCACTTTCAGCATCACGTCGGCGTTACGGTCGATGGAGATGAGGTGATAGAAGACGGTAAAGTCGCTCTCTGGCAGGCCGTGGCGATGGCTGCGCATCCGTTCGTCGGTGGCGCTGAGATCGAACAGCATCACGAAGGGGGAGGGCAGCTTTTGCAAGAAGCCCATCACGTCCAGCAGCAGATCCCGGGAGAGCCAGATGACCGGCACGCCGGTACGGGTGCTCTGCACGGTGAAGCGCTCGGCACCGAAGTGGGCGAACAGCTCGCCGACCACCTGGGCATCGGCGTGATCGGCGGTTTGCCACTGGGCCATGGTGTAATTGCTTGGGAATTCTCGAGTCAGTTTCATGATCAGATCTCATCCGGCGTGCGCAGGTTGGTCACGTTGATCCGCTCGCCGCGCTTGCGTTCCTTCTCGGATTGCATCTGGGGACGGTAGATCCCCTGATCCCCCACCACCCAGGAGAGGGGGCGGCGTTCCTTGCCGATGGACTCCTGCAGCAGCATCAGGGCTTGCAGGAAGGCCTCGGGGCGGGGCGGGCAGCCCGGAATGTAGACATCGACCGGCAGGAACTTGTCCACCCCCTGTACCACGGAGTAGATGTCATACATGCCGCCGGAGTTGGCGCAGGCCCCCATGGAGATGACCCACTTGGGCTCGAGCAACTGCTCATAGAGCCGCTGGATGACAGGGGCCATCTTGATGAAGGGGGTGCCGGCAATCACCATGAAGTCGGCCTGACGGGGGGAGGCTCGTATGACCTCAGCGCCGAAGCGAGCCACGTCGTGGGGAGAGGTGAAGGCGGTACACATCTCCACGTAGCAGCAGGAGATGCCGAAGTTGTAGGGCCAGAGGGAGTTCTTGCGGCCCCAGTTGACGGTGTCTTGCAGCACCTCTTCGAGGCGCCCGATCATGATGCCGCGGGTCGCTTGCTGCGCCAGTGGATCATCGACGGTCTGGCGCTGTTCCTGGGGGTAGCGCTCAACGGGCGCATCCGGGTCAATCCGGGTCAGGGTGTACTTCATGGTGCAACCTCAAAGAGATAATCGGTAGTTCAGTCTGGTTTCTTGTCAGTCAGGACACGCTTTTTCGGGGCCCAGTCGAGGGCACCAATGCGCCACAGGTAGAGGAGGCCTACCAGCAGCAGGGTGATGAAGATGGTGGCTTCGATGAAGCCGACCCAGCCGCTCTCCCGAACGGAGACGGACCAGGCAAAGAGATAGAGGGCTTCGACATCGAAGATGACGAAGAACATGGCGACCAGGTAGAACTTGGCGGAGAAGCGCAGGCGGGCGTTGCCGACGGAATCCACCCCGGATTCGAAGGGTTTGTTCTTGGCACGGCCATAGGCGCGTCCCCCCAGCAAGGCCGCCAGGCCTATCATGGTCAAGCAGATACAGATGGCGCCAATGACATAGACAGCAAAAGCCCAGTGCTGGACGGCAATATCAGCAAACATATAGGTTTTTCCCTAACCAAATTAATCATGTGACTTAACAATGACGTTACGTAGTATGCCACTTTCGTACTGATTTACATGTCATTTCAAAGGATTAATTATTAATCAACGGGATGAAAATTGTGTTTTGCTAGCGGGGTCAACTTTCTCGTTTGAGAATTGTTTTCAATCGTTTTTATTTAGCAGAAAAAAACCGGATAGTTTGAAAATCCGGTGGATGGCAGGAAACAAAAGACCCCGCATGGCGGGGTCTGTTTCAGGGTTGGAGAACGGGGAGGCTCTGCTCTGCCGCCTTGCCCTGGGAGAGCACGATCTCCACCCGGCGGTTGGCCTGGCGGTGAGCCGGGGTATCGTTTGGATAACGGGGTTGGGTATCCGCCACCCCCTGGGCGATCAGTCGTCGTGAATCCAGCTTGGGGTTGGTCAGCAGGGTGTGGGTGATGGTGGCCGCCCGCAGCACCGACAGCTCCCAGTTGTTGCGATAGAGCTCCACCGGCGCCTGGGAGTTGTCGGTGTGACCGGTGACCACCACCATGCCGGGGATGTCCGCCAGCACGTCCGAGACCTTGTTGACCAGCGGAATGAACTGGGGCTGCAAGAAGGCGGAGTCGGCCGGGAACAAGGTCTTTTCGCCGATGCGGATGACTAGCTGGCTGCCAAGCTGCTCCACCTCGATCTCCTTGGACTCGATTTGGCTCTTGAGCTGCTGATCCAGCTTCTGCTTGGTGACCGTGACCCAATCCTGCTCCTTGGTCTTGTGGGGCCAGGACTCCGTGGCCGTAGGTTTCTCCGAGGAGCCGATGGTCTCGTTGAAAGGGTCGGCCGCCGCTGCGGGCGTCTGGGTATCCAGCACCTGCTCTTTCTGGGAGGTATTGGGGGTGGTCTTGGACTCGGGTTCCAGTATGCCTGTGCCCCCCTGCATCACGGGGGAGCCGGCGGGAAGGGAAACCAGCCCTATCTTGCCAAGAGATTCGATAAAGCCCTGAATGAGCACGCGAGTCTCTGACTGCTTGGCCATGGCGAAGGAGTAGAGCACCACGAACAGGGCGAACAGCAGTGTCATGAAGTCGGCGTAGGAGACCAGCCAGCGTTCGTGGTTCTCCGGCGCCTCAGCCTTTTTCTTTTTCGCCACCGTGGCCTCCGAGGTAAGGCTCAAGGGTCACTTGCAGCCGTTGCTGTGACTCGCCGTCCACGATGCAGAGGATGCCGGTGAGGGTCATCTCCTTGTAGTGGCGGATCTGGTGGGCAAACGACTTGTAGCGGTTGCCGAAGGGCAGGAAGATGAGGTTGGCGGCCGACACCCCGTAGATGGTGGCGATAAAGGCCACCGCGATGGCGCCCCCCAGCTTGTCGGGGGCATCAAGCAGGCCCATGGCGTGAATGAGGCCAAATACGGCCCCGACGATCCCCATGGTCGGGCAGTAGCCCCCCATGGCCTCGTAGAATTTGACGGTCTGTTCGATATCTTCCTGCTCGAACTCGATCTCGTTTTCCAGTACCTCGTGGATTTTGGTCTTCTCGTAGCCATCGACCATCATCTGTACCCCTTTTTGCAGGAAGGGATCCTTGATGTCGTCGATCATGCCCTCCAGTGCCAGCATGCCGCTGCGCCGTGCATTGCCCGCCAGGGTTTCAAGCAGTTGGGCCTGCTCCAGCATGTCGAGGCGCAGGGGAGTAATGAGCCACTTGAAGCGCTTGAGGGTTTTACCAACCACGGAGAAGGGAAACTGGGTCAGTGCGGCACCGACGGTACCGCCGATCACGATGAGAAAGGCGGGCAGATCGAGCAGGGCGCTGGGGTGCCCCCCTTCTATCATGTTGCCACCCAGAATGGCTGCCAGGGCCAGCAGCAAGCCAATAAGACTCATTTGTCCATATCCCTATGCGATGTGTGAGGCTAGTGTAGCCATTTAACTATCAGTTTTTCAAAACGATATCCAATCGGTGAGCAATATCCGAGAGGTTGCGCAGACCCGGTAGTGTCCGGTGGCATCGGCCTGTGCCGCTTGATCTGTAGAGCAGGTTGACGGTGCCGGCATGGCAGGACGAGGCAGTTATCCAGGTGATATCACAATACACTGTGCTATCTGTGAGAGGATGTTGGTTGTTTATATCGCAATACTCTATTTTCTTGGCGTAATAAGCTGTCAACGAGAGAGGGCTGGCTGCCCTCGGGGCATCTCCCCTGTCGGCAGAGATCAGAGAGGCGGAAGGGATGGGATTGACTGGGCGGCACTCGGCCAGGTATCGCGGCAAACCGTTTTTTCTGGCCCCGCCGATGACGGGTTTCTCCTGCCAGGGGGTTGGCAGACGCCTTGAAGCAAAAACCGACCCTGAGGTCGGTACCTCAAGCTGTACGCTGGATCGGGATTGACTCGCACCATCCCTGGCGCTCGCCCTGCGGGCGGCCTCTGGCCGTCCAGTCGGGCTATCCTGTCCGCCTGTCGACAGGGGGCGAACCGAGCCGCCCATCATCGGAAAAAGTAAAAGGCCCCGTCTTGCGATGGGGCCTTTTACTTTATTTGGCGGTGAGGGAGGGATGATTCACCACTGCGTGGCTCACCCCTTCGGGGCGACCTGCGGCCGTTCATCGCAGCAAGCTGCTCTGCTCGAACCCGACGAGGCTTCTCACCCTCCCTCCATCGGCATCGGATGTTGCCATGTCACCAGATGCAAAAAACCGACCCTGAGGTCGGTTTTTACAATTTGGCGGTGAGGGAGGGATTCGAACCCTCGATACGTTGCCGTATACACACTTTCCAGGCGTGCTCCTTCAGCCACTCGGACACCTCACCAAATTTTATTGCTTGAAGTGGCTTTCGTAGCACGCTGCGCCTGCATCTTGCCGACTTCGTCGGTGGGCAGCCTCTCGGATACCTCACCAAATTTTGGTCTGTGATTTAACGTGTTCAGCCAACACGGTGTTCGCTGCGCCGTTGCGCTGGAACGGGGCGTAATTTAGGGGAAAGGGCTGCCTGGGTCAACCACTTTTCCCCTTATTTTTCATAATCTTTATCGAGTGCCTATCCCTTGAACAGAATGCCGATTTTTTAATCCCGTTCAAGGCTTGTCGAGAATGATCAGGCTGTCAGGCAGCTCGTTCTGATCCCGGGTTGCGGGGAAGGCGTCGGTCAGAATGGCGCTGGTGCGCTCCACGCACTCCAGAAACCCCTGCTCGACCTCCTTGTTGCGTACCCGAACCACGAAGTCGTCGATGATCTGCTGCCACTGGGTGTTGTCGATGTGCTGGGCGATCCCGTCGTCTACCAGGATCTCCACATAGTGCTCCGCCACCGAGACGAAGATGAGCACACCGAGCCGGTCCCGGGTGCGGTGAAGTCCCTGCTCGACAAACTGCAGGCGGGCCATCAGGGCGGCCCGGTGACGGCGTACCTTGTTGGGAATGAGCCGCATCTTGATGGGCGTCCAGTGGAACAGCAGGCTCAGCAGCAACCAGACCGACCACTGCACCAGCAGGATCTCGTACCAGCCAAGCCAGAAGCCGAGCTGGAAGACCAGCAGAGGGGTGAGCATGGCGAGCAGGGCGGCCCATAGGGTCGGGATATAGCGATAGCCATCGCTGGCCGGGGCCAGCACGGTGACCAGTTCGGCATCCGTGGCCTGCTCGGCCTGTCGAACCCTGGCCTGCAAGGTGTGGAAAAACTGTTTCGAAATCATCTTGTTGTCTCTTTTTCCCTGATTACCAACCGCCAGATGCACCGCCGCCGCCAAAGCTGCCGCCGCCACCACTGAAACCGCCACCACCACCGCCAGTGCGGCCGCCAAAGGAGCCAGCACCGAATCCACCGGCCATGTAGGCGGCCCGGCGACGTCCTCCCGGCCCACCGCCGCCGCCGCGCAGGTTGTGCAGCACGATCATCGCAATCACCACCAGGATGAAGAGCCAGGGACCTCCCTGCTTGTCGGCCTTGCTGGTGTTGTCCACGGGCTGATACTCCCCGGCCAGGGCCTGCATGATGCCCTGGCTGCCGGCGAGGATGCCAGCCACCATGTCACCGCGCTTGAAGGCGGGCAGGATCCGGGTCTGGATGATATTGGCGGCGATGGCGTCGGGCAGGGCACCTTCCAGGCCATAGCCCACCTCGATGCGCACCTTGCGCTCGTCCTGGGCGATGATCAGCAGAACGCCGTTGTTCTTGCCTTTTTGGCCGATGCCCCAGTGGCGACCGAGCTGGTAGCCGTACTCTTCGATGGTATCCCCCGCCAGCGTGTCGATGGAGACCACCACCAGCTGGACGCCGCTGCGCTTCTCGAAGACGGCCAGTTGCTGTGCGAGTTGGTGGGCCTGCTTGCGGGACATCAGATTGGCCTCGTCCACCACCCGCCCGGTCAGGGCCGGGAAATCGGGGGCGGCATGCAGTGCCGTGGCACAGAGCAGCAGACAGAGCGCCAGCCAGTGTCTCATCACGTTCATTGGAAGCTGACCTTGGGCGCCTCATCGGCACCGGGTTTGGCGCTGAAGGTGGGTTTGGCTTCCAGATCGGAGTAAAGCAGCTTGGACCAGATGACCCCGGGGAAGGTACGGATCTCGGTATTGAACTGGCGTACTGCCTCGATGTAATCCCGTCTGGCCACCGCGATGCGATTCTCGGTGCCTTCCAGCTGGGCCTGCAGGGTCAGGAACTGCTGATCGGCCTTCAGATCCGGGTAGCGCTCGACCACTACCATCAGCCGGGAGAGGGCGCTGGAGAGCTGCTCCTGAGCCGCCTCGAACGCCTTGAGCTGGGAGGGGTCACTCACCTGCACGCTGCCGACTCGGGCACGGGCATCGGTGACCGCCTTGAGGGTCTCCTGCTCGTGGCTGGCGTACCCCTTGACGGTGGCCACCAGGTTGGGAATGAGATCGGCCCTGCGCTGGTACTGGTTCTCGACCTGTCCCCAGCTCGCCTTGACCTGCTCATCCAGGGTCGGAATGGTGTTCATGCCGCAGCCGGTCAAACCCAGCAGCAGGGTCAGGGTCAGCAGGGCACGGGTACCACGCTGCCAGAGTGAAGTGGCCATCTTGTTGTTCTCCATTGATATTTCTCTCGGAAATAGGTTCACCATAACAGCTTGTGGTCAGCCCTCACAACGCCTGGGTAAGAGGGGGGCGCGGTAGCTCATCGACACCTTGGGCAGCTGGGGTTTGTCCTTGAGCCAGGAGGTCAGCTCCTCCCCACAGCCATTGCCGGGGGGAATGGGAGCCTGGGGCTGGCAGTCCGGACTGTTTGCCGGGCAGCGCAGGCGCACGTGAAAGTGGCTGAAGTGGCCGACCCAGGGGCGCAGCTTGCCGACCCAGGATTCACCGGGTGCCTGTTTGCACACCTCGGCCTTGATGACGGGGTTGACGAAGATACGCGCCACCTCGGGGCGATCAGCCGCAAGGCGCAGCAGATTGAGCTGCCTTGGGCCGAATCGGCCGGGCAGCATCCGGTAGCTGGGTTCGTCGATCAGCGCCCACTCCCTGGGGGCATCCTGCTCCCAGCGGCTGATGGGTCTGTCAGCCATCCTGAACCAGATGTCGGCATCCAGGCCGGTCTGGTGGCTGCGATGACCTGAGGTAAAAGGCCCCCCGTGCATCATGGCGAGGTCGGCGATATAGAGATCCGGCATGCCGGCCAGTCTGGTCTGGTTGGCCAGATGCTGTAGGTAATGGATGAGGTCGGGGTGACCGTAATAGCGCAGCCGTTTGGTGCGGATCACCTGATAACCAGGGCCTTCGAGGGGCAGGGCCACGGCATTTTTCAGGCAGCCGGCGGAGTAGCCGCCGATGGCCTCGGCATAGAGTGTGCTCGCGGACAAGAGCAGGGCGGTGGCGAACATGGGACTCCCGGGATGGCGCCCAGTGCGGGCTCAGACAGCCCCAAGCATACCAAGAGTGGCGGCTGGCCGTCATCCGTGTCGCGGTGGCGGTTGCATCGCGGCGCGTCGCTCGCGCACAATGCGCGGCAACGCAGCGACGGCAAGGCCGTTCGCATCACAGAAGGAGAAGAGAAGATGAGAGTCAGTGAGCTGGCAGCGCAAGAGAACGTGAGCTGGCTGATGCCCCCGGCCCGGCGGTTTTACGGGGTCATGATCTGCCTGTTGCTGGCGAGTCTCGCCACTGTGGTGGCCGCCCTCTGGCTGGGATATCCCGACATGGGCCTGCTGCCCTGGGTCGGGGTGGTCTTTGGCGGTATCGTGCTGGTGATGATGGTGTTGCCGCGCAACTGGCAGCGCTGGCGTCTGGCGGAGCTTGCCTGGGATGAACGCCATCTCTATCTGCTCAATGGCGGCGAAGACCGGGCCTTGGCGCTGCCCAGAGCCGTGCTGGTGGGCATGGAGCGGGATCGCAAGGTGGGACACGATGGCCAGTGGCTCGATTTCAGCCTGGATCTCGGGCTGGATGAGGTGACCCTGGCGACGGCCACCAGCCTGCTCGGGTTGTCCCGGGAAGTGACTCACGAAGTGGCTCCCGGGGTCTATCGATTCGGGTTCAAACGTGCCTGGCATGGGCGTCGTGCCCTCGGCACATTGCTGGCCGAACTGCACCCGCTCTGACTATTTTCTCGACAATTCATCCCAATGCTCAGATACTGCCTCTGATTCGATTTGATCTTTCCTGCTCCGATAGCCCAAGAGATCAAGGACTTGGGATACGAAGCTGGAAGTGCCATGGCATGATGCCGTGGCTGGTCCGGCAGGGGGGTTGTGCCCTTACTCCCAGGTCGGTGGATGCATAGATAAGGCACCTTGAATCGAGAGTGGATGGCATGAAGATTTACGTAGGTAATCTGTCGTACCGGATGACGGCCGACGAACTGACAACCGTGTTCAGCCAATTTGGGCAGGTAGACAAGGTCGATATCATCATCGACCGCGATACCGGTCAGTCCAAGGGGTTTGGTTTCATTGAAATGCCGGTCAATGGTGAGGCCGAGAAGGCCATCGCCGAGTTGCACGGCACCGAGGTCGGCGGCCGCACCATCACGGTCAATCAGGCCAAACCGAAGACGGATGCACCCCGTGGTCGCCCCCAGCGCCATCGTTGAATCGTCTCGATAGCGGAAAACGGCATGGAATCCTCCATGCCGTTTTTGTTTTCAGGGTCTGGTGCAGACTCAGGGAACGTCATAACCCAGAGCGGCCTTGCGGATGCGGAACCACTGCTGGCGAGTGAGCTCAATGGACTCGGCTGCCACAGCGGCGGCGATCCGCTCCCGTTTGCCGGAGCCGATGAGGGGCAGCGGCTGACTCGGCAGCATCATCACCCAGGCGTAGACCACCTGCTCCAGACAGTCGGCGCCCACCTCCTGGCGGATCTGCTCGAGTTCCGACCGCAGCGGGGCATATTCGGGGGCATGGAACAGCCGCCCGCCGCCAAGGCAGGACCAGGCCATGGGCTTGATGCGCAGTTGCTGGCATTGATCCAGGGCACCATCCAGCGTCCCCTCCTGATGGAGCGGGGAGATCTCCAGCTGGTTGGTGACCAGGGGGAAGGGCAGGCGGGATTGCAGCAGGGCGAACTGGTGGGGCGTGAAGTTGGAGACCCCGGCGTGCTTGATCTTGCCTGCCTGCTTGAGGGTGATGAAGGCGTCGGCCACCTCGTCGGCGTTCATCAAGGGGTCGGGGCGATGGATCAGCAACAGATCCAGATGATCGGTGCCGAGCTTTTGCAAGGAGGCTTCGGCACTGGCGACGATGTGTCCCTTGCCGGTGTTGTAGTGATTCAGGGCGTGGGCCGGATTGGCGGTGAGGACGATGCCGCACTTGCTGACGATCTCCATGCGATCGCGCAGGGAGGGCTCCAGGCGCAGGGCATGGCCGAAGGCCTCCTCGCACTGGTAGCCGCCGTAGATGTCGGCGTGATCGATGGTGGTGACCCCGAGATCAAGGTGATATTTCATCAGGTCCAGCAGGGCGGCGGGGGAGAGCTGCCACTCCATCAGGCGCCAGTAGCCCATGATGAGGCGGGAAAAGGTGGGGCCTTGCTCGTGCAGGGCCAGACGGGATACGGACATGGTGACTCCTCTGGAGATAACAATGCGAAAAGAAAGGGGCAAAATCATGTGCCAGCATCTTGGTCTCTTCCGGCGGACAAGGCAATAATGCCCCCTTCGCGAATTCGAACTATGGTTCTGACTCCGACGGGTCAAGATCCCGGTGTCAGTGAGAGGAGAAGGGGTGATGGAAGGATTTGCCGCCAGGCTGCAAAGCCTGATCGGGGAGGGGAGTGTGAGCGCCTTTGCCCGCAAGGTGGGGTTGAGTGAAGCCCTGATCCGCAAGTATCTGAAAGGGGCCGAGCCCGGCCTTGGCAAGGCGAACCAGATTGCCATGGGGGCCAACTGCTCGCTGGAGTGGCTCGCCACCGGTTGCGGGTATCTCTATCGTCAGGCCGAGGTGGTGGACAGGGACGCGCTGGTGGCGGCGGGGTCGCTGGTGCAGGAGACCCGTCCGGGAAAGCCCATGCCGGACGAGGAGCAACTGGTGACCCTGCTCGCCTATTACCAGTTCCTGCGCAGCCACAAGCAGGCGGACGGTTTTCTGGACCTGGCCCGGGCGCGGGAGTTTGGGCGCCATCTGGCCGAGGCCTGAGCCTGACGGGTGTTCCCGGCAGTCCGCCATTCTTCTGATACCCTCTAAGCAGTGATCAAATCCAAGGACACGCAGATGAGCTATCTGATCCTGGGCAGTGGCGGGTTGGGCAGTGCGCTGGCACGGGAGCTGGCCAGACGGGGCGAAGAGTGGTTGCTGGCGGGCAGGCAACTGCCCAGGGGGCTGGATCCCGCCTGCTACTTTCCGCTGCAGGAGGTGGACCCGCTCTCCTTTGAGGCCCTCTTCACCCTCTATGACAGCACCACCTTGCCGACGGTGGTGATCAACACAATAGGCCTGCTCCATGATCTTGCCCACATGCCGGAGCGGCGGGTGGAGGAGGTGACCCCCCAATGGCTCGAAGAGAGTCTGCTGGCCAATGCCTGGCCCCACCTGGCCCTTGGTGTCAACCTCAGCCGGCGCATGATGCCCCAGAGCACGCTCTGGCTCTGCACCCTCTCGGATCGGGCGGGATGCCTGGAGGAGGGGGGCCAGGAGGCCATGTGCCACTACAGCTACCGCATGAGCAAGGCCGCCCTCAACATGGGATCCCGGATCCTGGCGGGTGAGTGGGCCGGACGTTTTCCCGGCGCCGGTGTCATCACCGTGCATCCCGGCCTCATGAATACCCCCATGCAGCAACCTTTTCTTCAGGAGATGGATCCCGCCCTGCTGCAGGATCCCGCCGAGGTCGCCGTCCGCCTGCTGGATCTGATGGCCACACTGACGCCCGCGCACTCGGGCCGTTTCGTGGATCTGCAGGGTCAGTCGCTGCCCTGGTGAGCCGCCGGGCTCACATTCCCGCTTGCCGTTTCTTGCCAGCCGGGTGTCGGCTGGTTAATGTCATCGTCCTGCATCAGGAGGATGACATGCGCTATATCGATTTACGAAGTGATACCGTGACCCAACCCACGGAAGCCATGCGCCAGAGCATGCTGCATGCCGAGGTGGGAGACGATGTCTATGGGGAAGATCCCAGCATCAATGCGCTGGAGCGCCGCGGCGCCGAACTGCTTGGCAAGGAGGCGGCCCTGTTCGTGCCCTCCGGCACCATGTCCAACCTGCTGGCCATGATGAGTCACTGCCAGCGTGGGGAAGGGGCCGTGCTGGGGGCGGCCTCCCACATTTATCGCTACGAGGCCCAGGGTTCTGCCGTGCTGGGCTCGGTGGCCCTGCAATCCGTCCCCATGCAGGCGGACGGCACCCTGGCCATCGAGGATGTGCGGGGGGCCATCGCTCCCGATGATCCCCATTTCGTCCAGACGCACCTCGTCTGCCTGGAAAATACCCATAACGGCAAGGTGCTGCCATTGACCTACCTGCGCGCCATGCGCGAATTCGTCGACGAGAAGGGGCTGAAGCTGCACCTGGACGGGGCTCGCCTCTTCAATGCGGTGGTGGCGAGCGGGGAACCGGTGGCCGCCATCGCGGCGCCTTTTGACAGCATCTCCGTCTGCCTCTCCAAGGGACTGGGAGCACCGGTGGGTTCCCTGCTGGTGGGATCGGCTGCGTTCATCGCCCGCGCCAGACGGCTGCGCAAGATGCTGGGGGGCGGCATGCGCCAGGGAGGGATCCTGGCCCAGGCCGCCCTGTTCGCGCTGGATCAGCACGTTGCCCGGCTGGCGGATGATCATCGCCGCGCTAGGCGTCTGGCAGAGGGGCTGGCCGCCTTGCCAGGCATCGCACTCAACTTGGGGGAGGTGCAGACCAACATGGTATTCCTGCGCCTGACCCAGGGAGATCCCGCCACCTTGCTGGGTTTCATGAAGGAGCGCGGTATTCTCTTCTCCGGCTACGGGGAGCTCAGGCTGGTGACCCACCTGCAGATCACCGACGATGACATCGACGAGGTGATCGACGCCTTCACCGAGTACCTGAGTGGCTGACGCCATTCCCCATCGCAACAACAAGGGCGCCATCGGGCGCCCTTGTTGTCATGGCAGGGTCGGTCATCCCTGGCGCTGGCCGGTGATCAGCATGGCCTCGTCGGTGGCGTCATAGATCATGATGGCCAGGTGGGTGACCTCTCCGGCGAAGTCGGCCAGCGGCACCAGGGTCAGGTTCTGGTACATGTAGGGGGCCGATCCCGTGATGGGGCGGTAGTTGGAGAAGCGCAACAGGTAGGGGCGCTGCTCCCAGGTGCTGAAGGCACGGTTGTTGAGCTTGAACACCATGTTGGCCTTGCGCTCGAACCAGGCCTTGTCCACATCGGGGAAGAGCGAGAACAGCCCTTGATCGCGCACCTCGCCTGCCAGCCGGCCGCTGTGACTCTCCATGAAGCCGTTCCACACCTGGATCCGGTACTCCCTGTCGAGCACGACCAGCCCCACGTCCAGATTCTGGACGATGTTCATCAGCCAATGAAATTCCCGAATGTCCATGGTCACTCCTGGTGGTTGCTGCCGCGGTGCGGTCACAGCATGTGCATGATCTTGTTGTTCATGGTGGCGATGGAATCTTCGGTAAACAGCAGCAAGAGATCGCACTGCACCGCATAGCCCTGCACCCGATAGTTGATCTCGATGGCCAGAGTGCGGCGCCAGCGGCTCTGGTTGGTCCGAATGAGATCCTGAATAGGCCTGTGCTGGCCCAGCACCACGGGGTGACCCTGGCTAAAAGGGGTGTCGAGCTGGTTGGCGTAGCCGCGCAGGAAGGCACCGATCAGCACGTTGGCGGTGTCCATCAGCAGTTCCAGCTCGGCGCCGTGATCCAGCTCCCCCTGATGGTTCATCAGGCGGGCCAGGTCCTGGAAGCTGGCATCGTGGAACAGCAGCAGGGCCTCCCCGGCGATCCCGGCCCCGATGAAGCCCTGACAGACCGCGGAGAGAGTCTCCGACTCGGCGGCGGCCGAAAGCGCCATGTGCAGCTCGGAGACCTCCAGCACGTTGACGTTGGGGATGGGGAGCAGCACGAAGGCGCCGAGCAGGCGGGCCAGCAGATCCGCCCCCTGGCCCATGGCGACGTTGGCCAGCTCCTGATAGACATCCCGCAGCTCGGGGGTGAACTGGATGCTGCTCTGGGCAGCCTGGTGGCTGGCGACGGGCTGGGGCTGGATGGCCGTCACCTGGGTGGCCGATTGCCACAGACCGTGGCGCTTGAGCAGGGCAAGGAGGGTGTCCGGGGAGGCCGGTTTCTTGATGAAATCGAGCGCGCCAAGAGCCATGACACGCTCATGGGCTTCCGGCTGGATGTCGCCGGAGACCACGATCACCTTGCTGCGCACCCCCTCTCGCTTGAGGGTCTCGAGCACGCCATAACCGTCCATCTCCGGCATGGTGAGATCGAGAAAGATCAGGTCCCCGTGCCCCATCAGGATCTGCTCGACCCCTTCCAATCCGTCCGCGGCCTGGTGCAAGGTGACACCCCAATCGGCGGGCAGGGCGCGCACCAGCTGTTTGCGCGCGAACCCGGAGTCATCACATATCAATACATTCATAGTGTTAGCCGACCTGTGCAACGAGGATTGCGCTAAGTGTGGGTCATCAGCCGTCAGATGCAACGGGCAGCGGCTGCGCCGGTGAAAATTGATCGTTCTGCTGGCGGGTACGATAGCGCTCGGAGTGCTTCTCGACGAAATCGGCGAACATCTTAACACGCAACGGGGTGAACCGGGGCTGACAATGGAGCATGTAGAAGGGACGTTTTCCCGACTGCCAGTCAGGCAGGACGGGGACGAGCTGACCATCTTGCAGGAAGGGGTGCACATAGTGCTGCGGGGCGTTGACGATGCCGAGGTGGCGCTGGGCTGCTCGTACGGCGGCCTGGGTCTGGTCGATGCAAAGGCGAGGTGTGCGCTTGATGCAGACCGTCTGTTCGTCCCGCCCGTTCAGTTGCCAGTGCTGATGGGGCCAGCAGTAGATGAGATCGTGCTCTTCCAGCTGGGTCGGGTGGGAGGGCACACCCATCTTCTCCAGATAGAGGGGGGAGGCGAACAGACCGTACTGGATGTGACCCAGACAGAGGGCGTTGGGCAGGGTCTGGGGAAGCTCGCCGTTGAAAAAGACCAGGTCCCTGTCCTGATCCGCCTGGAGGGCATGATCGTTGGACTGGCGGATGTCGAACTGTACCCCGGGATAGCGCAGGCCGAAGTCCACCAGCATGTCGACCAGGATGGTGTTGGAGAGGGCGATGGGGGCCGCCAGGCGGATGAGGCCGCTGATGTCCGTCTCCTCACCCCGGATTTCGCCGGTGGCCTGCTCTATTTCCGCAAGGGGGGTACAGAGGCGCTCGTAATAGCGCAGCCCTTCGTCGGTGAGACGCAGCTTGCGGGTGGATCTGTGCAGCAGGCTGCATCCGAGCTGCTCTTCCAGTTGGGAGATACGTCGACTGATGGTGCCTGTCGGCATGCCCAGCGCAGCGGCGGCGTGGGAGAAACCGCCCTCTTGCACCACCTTGACGAACAGATAGAACTCTTCGATGTACTTCATAAGCGGTTTTAGGAGGTGTTCTGGCTGTAACAAGCCAGTGACCTTATGAAGAGTCACCGGGCTTGGCAAGCGCAATCCGGCGTTTAATTGATCTGGATTAGATTCGACTCGCGCTGGTATTGCTGGAGCAGATGGACGAAATCTTCCGGGGATCTGTCCAGGCTGTTGTCGGGCACCAGCAGATCGTACCCTAGCAGATCCCGCAGCCGTGCCATGCGGTTGCCGAGCATGGCGATCACCCCCTCATAGCGCTGGCCGGCGGGTGAGCAGAAGCGGCTCTCCTCCAGCAGTCCCTCTCCCAGGAGCCCACTGCCGCACCCTCCGGTCGGGCAGTCGGAGCGCTCGCTTCGCATGGCCTGCATCAGCACGGCGCGCTGCTCGGTGAGCAGACGGACGGCGAGCCGGGGTGTGATCAGCGTCAAAAAAGCGTCGTAATCCTTTATTTTCAAACCGATGTAGGGCAGCTCCACCAGATCCCACCCCAAATGGATACGTGGTTGGTCAATTCGCTGAATATTTCTCCATTTTAGGATCCAGCCGCCGTACTTGTGATGGTATTGCAGGCAGTCCTGACACAAAGAGAGACTAAAATGAGGCTCACCCAGTTTCCAAGCCCCGACAAGAATTGTCATCAGGCCCGCCAGGAGGAGGGAAATGGCGGGGATTAGTAGTTGTTCACGAAGAAAAAAAAGTATAAAAATCATAGCAATGGTTATCACCATGCCCAACAATACCAGTGTGAGTCCATTTCTTCTTACCATGGGGATCACATGTAGCGTTTTCATATGATTTCGGCCTTTTTTCATCCGTTTGTTATCCGATTATGGGCCGGAACGGATTTTGTACCAGCGCGAATGCTCCTGTCAGGGGGCGCAAGCGACTGGTTCGACCATGAGCTTTCAGCATGAATCATCACTCAACATGAATACGCTAGACGAACGCCTGCTCACCGTGATGGATGTCCTCCACACGCCGGTCTGGGTCTATGACATCCAGCGTCATCATATTTACTGGGCCAACGATGCTGCCCTCGGGCTCTGGGAGGCGAGCTCCCTGGCCGAGCTGAAGTCCCGGGATTTCTCCGCCGACATGGCCGCCGCCATCGATCTGCTGCTGCAGCGCTATCTCGGCGATTTCCAGCAGGAGCGCAGTTACAACGAGTGGTGGACCCTCTCACCCAAGGGGGTCAAGAAGCAGGTCTATTTGCGTCTTTCCGGGATCCAGCTTGCCGGACGGCAGATGATGATGGCGGAAGCGGTCATCGATGCCGACACCCTCTATCAGGAGTCCTCCCTCGCCACTGGCGACACCCTGGCCTGTCTCTTTGACAACGAGGGGCGCCTCGAGAGCGGCAACCATCACTTCGACATGTGCTTTGGCACCGGCATTCTGACGCTGCCCCAGATCTTCTCCGGTGCGGACGAGGCCTTCTATCGTCGCCTCTCCCGTCTGGACGAAGTGGTGGCTGAAGGGGAGTGTCGCACCCAGAAGGGGATGCGCTGGTTCCAGTACCAGTTTCGCCATATCCAGCAGGGGGCACGGATCCTGCTGACCATGCGGGACATCACGGATCGCAAGCTCGAAGAGCTGGAGCATCGCCACCTGGCCTGGCACGACTCCCTCACTGGGCTGCTCAACCGCTACGGCCTGATGAAATCCCTGGAAGCCTATTGCGGCCTCGGGGGGCGCTTTGCCCTGGTGTTCATGGATCTGGACAACTTCAAGCTGGTCAATGACAACTACGGCCACAAGGCCGGGGATCGCCTGCTGGAGCGGGTCGCCGGACGGCTCAAGCAGATCTGCCCGCGGGACGTGGAGCTGGCGCGCCTTGGCGGGGATGAGTTCACCGCCCTGGTGCCCCTCAACCAGGCGAGCGATCGGGCCCAGGAGGTGGCGGATCTCATGCTCTCCCAGATGAGCAAGCCACTGCAGCTGAGTGGTGTCCCCGAGGTCACCATCGGCGGCAGCATCGGCATCGCCATCTACCCGGACGACGCGGATGATGGCGACAATCTCATCACCCGTGCCGACATGGCCATGTACCAGGCCAAGCAGATGGGGCGGCTTCGCTGGCAGCGCTTCACCCCCAGCATGCAGCAAAGCCTGCATCGCAAGCTGACCCTCAAGCAGTTTCTGGCCAAGGCCGTCGGTCGGGGGGAGCTCAGCCTGCGCTATCAGCCCCAGGTGGATGTGGCGCAAGGTCGGGTCATCGGTTTCGAGGCCTTGGTACGCTGGTACAATCCCGTGCTTGGCCATGTGTCGCCGGCGGAGTTCATTCCGCTGGCCGAAGAGATGGGGCTCATCCGGGAAATCGGAAGCTGGGTGCTTTCCACCGCATTGGCCCAGATGGGGGAGTGGCAGCGACAGGACGGGGTGAGGGTGCCGGTGTCGGTCAATCTCTCGGGCTTTCAGCTCTCTGCCAGTTTGCCGGAGCTGGTGGCCCAACTGCTCGAGGCATTCTCGGTGGAGGCGGCACTGCTGACCCTGGAGCTGACCGAGACGGTGCTGATGCTGGACATGAAGGGGTGCATCGAGATCCTCGACGCCCTGAGCGAGCAGGGGATCAAGATCGCCATCGACGACTTCGGGACGGGCTACTCCTCCCTGGCCTACCTCAACCGGTTGCCCATCGACACCATCAAGCTGGACCGCTCCTTCGTGGTGGGGCTCAACCTGCCGGTGATCCGGGCGACGGTGGCCATGGCCACCAGTCTGGGGCTCGGGATCCTGGCGGAAGGGGTGGAGGAGGAGCACGAGCTCGCGGCCCTGCAGACCCAGGGTTGCCATGTCTTCCAGGGATTTCTGTTCAGCCGTCCCATGACACCGGAAGAGGTGGCGGCGGCGGGGTTCGCAGTACAGTGCCGGCTGGGCCGCTATCCCCTCGCAAACCATTGAGAAAGTTGTCGATAAATGTGCGGCATCTCCCATTTATGAAGTGCGAGATGCCAAATTAAACATAATTAATCGAATTTTTGTCTCATATCATGGGATCCATTAGACGTTATCGCTAGTATGCGCGCTCATTCCTTGGTAATGGAGTATCACCATAATGAGTCAAGCTGCAGTGAACGAGCGTCCGGCCCCTCCCAACGGCTGGTTGAACCGCTTTCTGAACGGGGTGGAGAAGGCGGGCAACAAGCTGCCGGATCCCGCCATGCTCTTCCTCTATGCCTTGCTGATCGTCTGGGTCGGCTCCTGGATAGGCTCCCAGTTCTCCTTCGATCTGGTCAATCCCCGCACCGGAGAGGCCGTGGTCATCAACAACCTGTTGACCGGGGCAGGGCTGGCGGACTTTCTCGCCAGCATGGTCACCACGTTCACCGGGTTTGCTCCCCTTGGCATCGTGCTGGTGGCCATGCTGGGGGTAGGGGTGGCTGAACAGTCCGGTATCATCAACACCGGGCTCAAGAAGCTGCTCAAGGTGACGCCGGCGCGCTTTCTGACCCCCATGCTGATCCTGGTGGCCATCGTCAGCCATACCGCCGCCGATGCGGGCTATGTGCTGGTGATCCCCATTGGCGGCATCATCTTCCATGCGGCGGGTCGTCACCCGCTGGCGGGGATTGCCGCGGCCTTTGCCGGGGTTTCCGGCGGGTTTGCCGCCAACTTCCTGCCCTCCGGCGGGGATGCGCTGCTTCAGGGGTTCACCCAGTCTGCAGCCCAGTTATTCGACCCTGACTACATGGTCAACACCCTGTGCAATATCATCTTCACCGGCGCTTCTTCCTTGCTGATCATCTGCGTGGGCTGGTTTGTCACCGAGAAGATTGTCGAGCCGCGCCTCAAGCAAGTGCCCCTCAACGAGGATCTGGAGAGCGCCGACGAGATGGGTCGTTACAGCGCGCAGGAGAGCCGGGCCTTCAACTGGGCCGGGTTCGCCATGCTGGCGGCCGTGGTGCTGCTGGGGCTGGCGCTGGCCCCCGGCGACTCGCCGATGCGGGCACCGGACGGTTCCCTCACCACCTTCGCCGCACCGGTGATGAAGTCCATCGTGCCCCTCATTTTCCTGCTCTTCATCCTGCCCGGGATCGTCTACGGCTTTGTCGCCGGCAGCTTCAAGAGCGGCAAGGATGTGATCGACGCCATGTCGGCCACCATGAACAAGATGGGCTCCTACATGGTGATGGCCTTCTTCTGCGCCCTCTTCATCAAGGCGTTCGGGGATTCCAACCTCGGTACCCTGCTGGCGCTCTCCGGTGCCGAGGTGCTTCACGCCCTGGCGCTGCCGGGAGAGGTGACCATCGTCGGCATCATACTGCTGACGGCCACCGTCAACCTGGTGGTGGGCTCGGCCTCCGCCAAGTGGGCCCTCATTAGCCCCATCCTGGTGCCCATGCTGATGGCGGTGGGGATCTCGCCCGAGCTGACTCAGGCCGCGTATCGGGTGGGGGATTCCGCCTCCAACATCATCACCCCGCTGATGGTCTTCTTCCCCCTGGTGGTGGTCTATTGCCAGCAGTATGTGAAGAGCACAGGCATCGGCACCCTGGTCTCCATGATGCTGCCTTACTCCCTGGCCTTCCTGGTGAGCTGGACGGGCTTCCTGCTGATCTACTGGGCGCTGGGGTTCCCGCTTGGGTTGCAGGCCCCCTATGTCTATCCTGTCCCTTGAGGGTGACGGGGGGCCTTGGGCCCCCCGCTTTTTTTGGGTAGAGTGTGACCTTCATTCCGGAGGTACCATGAACCCGACCATCGATCTCATTCTTTCCCATCGCTCCATTCGCCAGTTCACCCCAGAGCCCGTCAGCGCAGAGCAGCTGGATCAGATCCTGAGCGCCGCCCAGAGCGCCGCGAGCTCCAGCTTCCTCCAGGCCAACAGCATCATCCGGGTTACCGACAAGGGGTTGCGGGCCACCCTGGCGGAGCTGGCAGGCCATCAGGCCTATGTGGTCGAAGCGGCGGAGTTTCTGGTGTTTTGCGCCGACTACCATCGTCACAGCCAGATAGTGCCGGAGGCCCGCACCGGCTTTGTGGAGCAACTCATGATCGGGGCCATCGACGGCGCCCTGATGGCGCAAAATGCCTTGCTGGCGGCCCAGTCACTTGGGCTGGGGGGGGTCTATATCGGCGGCATTCGCAACAATCCTGCCGAGGTGAGCGAGGTGCTGGGTCTGCCCCATCAGGTGATACCGCTGTTTGGCCTCTGCCTGGGCCATCCCGCCCAGCGGCCGGAGCAAAAACCGCGGCTGCCCCGGGCGCTGGTGGTGCACGAGAACCGCTATCCTGCCACCCTGGACCGCGCCCTGCTGGCCCGGTACGACGGGCAGATCCACGACTACTACCAGGCCCGCAGCAGCAACAACAAGGATCAGACCTGGAGCGGGCAGATCAGGGGGATCCTGGGCAAGGAGGCGAGGCCCTTCATGCTGGGATTCCTGCAGTCGAAGGGTTTTTGCCTCAAGTAATGGGGGCGGCGGGCGATATGGAGCATGACGCACCGGATGCGGTCACCGCCTGCGAGCGTTCTTGTGAGGCAATACGGGATCTGGGCGCTACCCTATGAGGCTAAGCTGTTGTAGGATCTCGCAATTGGATTGGGACTGGAGTGTGAACACCCTATGATTTTAACCCTGATATTGCTGTCAATCGGCGCACTCCTGTTTCTGGTCATCGCCTATAACGTGGTGCAGCAATACAAGCAGAAGGCCGAATCGGACAAGCGCCAGGCCATTGCCCGTCACAAGGCGGTGGCAGACGAGACCGAAGAGGTGTTGCTGAACGTCAACCTGGTGCCCTTTTCCAAAAACATGGTGCTGCTGTTGCAACACCGGATCCTGGATGCCTACCGCGCCATCGCGCTGGTGATGCCCAATGCGCAGGTCAAGCAGCGCATCGCCGATGTCCAGCTTCAGATCAAGAATGTGCAGGAGAACTACAGCAGCCAGGACGAGGGGCATTTCAAGACGCCGGAGTCCGACCGCCAGGCCATCCAGATGCTGCAACTGGCCAAGAAGATGCGGGCCGTGCTGCGGGTCGAGCACAACAAGGGCAAGATAGATCCCCAGGGCTTTGCCCAGGAGGATCGCCGCCTCGAGCTGATGCAGCTCAAGATCAACATCGCCAACCTGCTCAAGCGGGCCATGGATGCCCAGATCCAGGGGCAGTACGGCACCTGCCGCCAGCTCTACACCAAGGGGCTGGGGGCGCTGGCCAATGTCACCGACAAGGATCCCTACCTGCTGGCGCGGGAAGAGGACATGCGTCAGGGGATGCGCCAGCTGGAAGAACACCTGCAGCAGCACAGCGAGAAGGAGCTGCAAAACATCAAGGACAAAGAGACGGACGAACTGGACGTCCTGTTCCAACCGAAGAAGAAATGGTGATCATGTCACATCCCCTGGATTCCACACTGGGGCCCATGGCCCCATTTGTTTGTCAACTGCTCACGGAAATGCATGCCGTCATGGGAGTCAATGACTCCCCCGTGGTGGATCACCTCTGCTACCGCGCCGCCACCCTGCCGGAATATCTGGAGTTGAAAGCGGTGCTGGCCGCCCACGGAGTCTTGCTGGTGGAGGGGATGATAGGCGGTCGTCCCATCGCCACCTATCGCCTGCACCAGCCCGTCTGCTGGGAGCAGGTGACCGTCCCCTGCATCGAACTGGCCGCCCCCAAGGCGGGCCGAAGCCATCAGGTCGGGCTCGAACATATCGAGCTGGTGGTGCCCTCGCTCACGGCCTTGGTGGCGACGCATCCCGATGTCCCCTTCAAGACCGGCAACATCGATGACGGACGCAATCCGGATATAGGATTGATGCTGCCCTCTGGGCAGATCAAGTTTCATCTGCGCCCGCTTGAGGAGGTGATCGACGAAGAGCTCTGTACCGGCGCCGTGGTGCCGGTACCGGCGGACTATTATGACGGTCTGTGAGGGGAGGGCCCGTTGACGGGAGCCTGACCCTGTGGCGTCAACGTACAAGCGGGCGCCACACGTCCTTTCAAGTGACCGAGCCAGAGGCTCAACCCCGCGGTGATCATCAACACCAGCTCGATGCCGAGCACCAGACCCCAGAGCCCCCCCTGCTCCCAGAAGGGATGCAGATAAAGCCCGCCCAGACTGGCTCCCAGGTAGTACCCCACCAGATAGAGCGACGAGGCGAGCGCCCGGTTGTGCTCCACGTGCTGGCCGACCCAGGCGCTGGCACAGGCGTGGGCGAGGAAGAAGCCGAAGCTCGAGACAAGCAATCCCCCGATGATGGCGACAAGGCTCCCCTGCAACAGGGCCAGGCTGCCGAGTGCCATCAAGGTTATTCCCGCCAGCAGCAGACGATGTGCTCCCCAGCGATGGGCCCCGCGGCCGCTCAGTGAAGAGGCGACGGTGCCGGTGAGGTAGGTCAGAAACAGCATGCCGAGCCACTGGGGCGGCAGGGAGAAGGGGGCCTTGGCCAGCAGGAAGGTGAGATAGCTGTACTGGTTCAGGAAGACCATGAAGTTGAGACCGCCGATGAGATAGGCCCCCACCAGCAGGGGATTGCCAAGGTGACTCTGGATGGCGCGGCGCAGTTGCCCAGGCGCTGCCTCCACGGCCACGAAGCAGCGCTGGGCGGGCAGCAGCCAGATGACCAGTGGCAGCAGGGCGAGGCTGATGACCCCGATACCGAGGAAGGTGTGCTGCCAGTCACCAAACCAGCCAGCCAGCAGACCGCCGACCACCCGGCCCGCGATGCCCCCCAGGGAGTTGGCGGCGATATAGACGCCGACGGCTACGATGAGGGCACGTTTGCTGAACTCTTCCCCCATGTAGGCAATGGCGGTGGCGGGCAGCCCTGCCAGCAGGACGCCTTGCAGGATGCGCAGGCTCACCAGCACATCAAAGTGGGTGACCCAGGGGATGCACAGGGAGAGCAGGATGGCGGCCGCCAGGGTCCACAGCATGATCCGCCGCCGTCCGAACCGATCAGCCAGACGGGCACAGACGAGCAGGGAACCTGCAAGCCCTGCGGTACAGCCTGCCAGCGTCCAGCTGGCGGACAGGGCGCTGACCGAGAAAACCTCTGCCAGGAGCGGCAGCAGGGGATGGGTCTGGTAGAGATTGAGGAATACCAGGAAGGAACCCAGGCTGAGGGCCAGGGTGGCGCGTATCCATTCGCGACTGCCTACTTCGATCATATGGAGTTGTCCCGACGACTTTTGTGCAGGGTAGTGCGACGAAACGTATAAATATAATATATTTAAGTTATCACCCTGATAAATTAAATTGATATGGATCTGAAACAGCTCGGATACCTGCTGGCGGTGCGCGATGCCGGCTCCTTCACCAGGGCGGCCCAGGGGCTGAACGTGGCCCAGCCTGCCGTCAGCATGGCCATCGCCAAGCTGGAGCAGCAGCTCGATCTGCGGCTGTTTGACCGGCAGGACCGCAGCGTGCGCCTCACCCCGGAGGGAGAGGTCCTCTGTCGCCACGCCGAACGGCTGCTGCGCCAGATGCACCAGGCCGAGGCCGAGATGGCCGAGCTCAAGGGGCTGGAGCGGGGGGAGGTGCGCATCGGCATCCCCTACATGATGGGATCCTATTACTTCCCGCCAATCCTGATGGCGTTCAAGCATCGCTACCCCGGCTTGAAGATCCGGGTGGAGGAGGCGGGCACCCGGGAGCTGCTCAGCCGCATGGTGGATGGCAGTCTGGATCTCGCCATCCTCATCACCAGCGATCTGCCACCGGCCCTCGAGGGGGCGCAACTGCTGCGGGAAGAGATGCTGATGGTGGTGGGGGAGGAGCACCCGCTGCGCGGCGCTGAGTCGGTCTCGCTGCCACAGTTCTTCGGCCAGGAGCTCGCCATGTTCCGGCGAGGCTTCTACCACAGGGAACACATGGAGGTGTTGGCGCAGGGGCTGGGGGTAGAGCCTGACATCGCGTTCGAAAGCAATCTCATCCCGCTGCTCAAGGCGGTGGTGCGTCAGGGATTCGCCGTGACCACCTTCCTGCGCATGGCGCTGGAAGAGGAGCCGGCCCTCACCGGCATCCCTTTTTCACCCCCTATCTTCCTGGATCTCTGCGTCGCCTGGCGACGGGGGGATCCGCTCTCCATGGCGAACCGGGCGTTGCGGGATTTTTTGCTGGCGCAAGGGGATGCGTCTCATCATTGTGCTACAGATACTGAATGATTGAGTGGTATCACCAATAAAAACGCCTCCAATCTGGAGGCGTATGCTGAAAAGGTGGATGCAACCTTATTTCTTGAACAGGTGATCCAGCTTGTTTGCCTTGGTGGAGAGATAAAACTCGTTGTGGGGATTGCGACCTTCCTGAAGGGGCACGCGCTCCGCCACGGGGATGCCAAAGGATTCCATCGCCTTCAACTTGCGCGGGTTGTTGGTCATCAGGCGCAGGGACCTGACCTCGAGCGCCTTGAGCATGTCGGCGCAGATGGTGTAGTCGCGCATGTCGGCGGCAAAGCCAAGCGCCACGTTGGCCTCCACGGTATCGGCCCCCTGATCCTGCAGATGATAGGCCCGGATCTTGTTGAGCAAGCCGATGCCTCGCCCTTCCTGACGGACATACAGCAGGACGCCGCGGCCCGCCTTGGCGATGTTTTCCAGCGCGGCCTGCAATTGGAAGCCGCAGTCACAACGCAGACTGAACAGGGCATCCCCGGTCAGACACTCGGAATGAATGCGTCCCAGCACGGGTTCGCCGTCTGCGATATCGCCCATCACCAGCGCGGCATGATCCTTGCCCGTGCCGGTTTCCTGAAAACCAACCAGCGTGAAAGTGCCCCAGGGGGTCGGCAACTTGGATTTGGCCACGAGGGTAACGCTGCTCATATGGTTGCTCCTGACTACAGCTGCTTAAAAAAGGGCGGCCAGTTTAGCGCGCATTGTCCGGAACAACCATAAGAACAAAACCTTGCGTGAGAAGTGGGTTAACCCGATTGGTCAGAATAGGTGCAATCACGACGACTTTTGCGCAATTGTGTGCCCTGACAACTGCCAGCGACGGCGCATTCGGGTATAATCGGCGCCCATTAACCCATCCCGACAGGGATGTGTGCAACCAGTCAAGATGCCGAGTGCGCAGGAGAAACGTTATGGCTCAGATGGCCCCCGTGATGACTATTGATGGCCCAAGTGGAGCAGGAAAAGGCACCTTGTGCCAGTTGCTGGCTGAAAAACTGGGCTGGCACCTGCTCGATTCCGGTGCCATCTACCGGGTGCTCTCCCTGGCAGCCCTGCATCACGATGTGGAGCTCGATTCCGAAGCCGCATTGGTTCCCCTGGCCGCCAATCTGGATGTGCAATTCCAGGTAGAAGGGGAGCTGGTCAAGGTGATCCTCGAAGGGGAGGATGTTTCCCGCACCATTCGTACTGAAGAAGTGGGCAACGCGGCCAGCAAAATCGCGGCGTTTCCCCGGGTACGTGAAGCCCTGCTGCGCCGTCAGCGTGCATTTCGCCAAGCCCCCGGTCTCATCGCCGACGGTCGCGACATGGGTACAGTGGTTTTCCCCGAGGCGAATGTGAAGATTTTCCTCGACGCCAGCGCCGAGGAGCGGGCCCAGCGCCGCTATAAGCAGTTGCAAGATAAGGGCTTTGATGTTAACTTTGAGCGTCTTTTAACCGAGATTCGGGAACGTGACGATCGCGACAGAAATCGCGCCGTCGCTCCCCTGAAACCCGCGGAAGATGCTCTTGTTGTAGACTCAACGTCCATGACCATAGATGAAGTGCTGGCAACGGTGCTTGCCTATGCAGAGCAACAACTTGGTGATGTCAGCGCAAACTGATGTCAGTCGTCTGCACCAAGGATGGCGCAGATAATTTAAAACAACCCCGCTTGTGCCGGATTGCAAGTGGATGTTTCATTTGTGACATAAACAATGATCGAATCTTTTGCTCAACTCTTTGAAGAGTCCCTGAACGCCGTTGAAACCCGTCAAGGTTCCATCGTCAAGGGCACTGTCGTTGCTATCGAGAACGGTTTCGTACTGGTTGATGCCGGTCTGAAATCCGAGTCTGCTATCCCGGCTGAAGAATTCAAGAACGCCATGGGCGAGCTGGAAATCAACGTAGGTGACTCCGTTGACGTGGCTCTGGACTCTATCGAAGATGGTTTCGGCGAAACCAAGCTGTCCCGCGAAAAAGCCAAGCGCCACGAAGCCTGGCTGCAGCTTGAAAAAGCTTACGAAGAGCAAGCTACCGTTATCGGTATCATCAACGGCAAGGTCAAGGGTGGTTTCACCGTTGAACTGAATGGCATCCGTGCCTTCCTGCCGGGTTCTCTGGTTGACGTGCGTCCGATCCGTGACACCGCTCACCTGGAAAACAAAGAACTCGAGTTCAAAGTCATCAAGCTGGACCAGAAGCGCAACAACGTTGTTGTTTCCCGTCGTGCCGTGATCGAGACCGAGAACACCTCCGAGCGTGAAAGCCTGCTGGCCAACCTGCAAGAAGGTCAAGAAGTTAAGGGTATCGTCAAGAACCTGACCGACTACGGTGCATTCGTAGATCTGGGCGGTGTTGACGGCCTGCTGCACATCACCGACATGGCGTGGAAGCGCGTTAAGCATCCTTCCGAAATCGTCAACGTTGGCGACGAGATCGCTGTCAAGGTTCTGAAGTTCGACCGCGAGCGTACCCGTGTATCCCTGGGCCTGAAGCAGCTGGGCGAAGATCCCTGGGTTGCTATCGCCAAGCGTTACCCGGAAACCACCCGTCTGTCTGGCCGCGTGACCAACCTGACCGACTACGGCTGCTTCGTTGAAATCGAAGAAGGCGTGGAAGGCCTGGTACACGTATCCGAGATGGATTGGACCAACAAGAACATCCACCCGTCCAAGGTTGTCAACGTTGGCGACGTGGTTGACGTGATGGTTCTGGACATCGACGAAGAGCGTCGTCGTATCTCCCTGGGTCTGAAGCAGTGCAAATCCAACCCGTGGCAGCTGTTTGCCGAAACTCACGCCAAGGGCGACCGTGTTTCCGGCAAGATCAAGTCCATCACTGACTTCGGTATCTTCATTGGTCTGGATGGCGGCATCGACGGCCTGGTTCACCTGTCTGACATCTCCTGGAACAACCAGGGCGAAGAAGCCGTGCGTGAATTCAAGAAGGGCGACGAGATCGAAGCCGTTGTTCTGCAAGTGGACCCGGAGCGTGAGCGCATCTCCCTGGGCGTCAAGCAGATCGAAGAAGACCCGTTCAATAAGTACCTGTCTGACAACAAGAAAGGTGCTATTGTGAAGGGCAAGGTTACCGAGGTTGATGCCAAGGGTGCCGTGATCGAACTGGCTGACGGCGTAGAAGGCTACCTGCGTGCCTCCGACGCTGCTCGTGACCGCGTAGAAGACGCCACTCTGGTGCTGTCTGTTGGTGACGAAGTTGAAGCCAAATTCATGGGCGTTGATCGCAAGAACCGTACCGTAAGCCTGTCTGTCCGTGCCAAGGACGAGGCTGACGAGCGTGTTGCCATCGACAGCCTGAACCAACAAGAAGAAGTTGTGTTCAGCAATGCCATGATGGAAGCGTTCAAAGCCGCCAAGGGTGAGTAATCCTTGATGCAAGAAAAGGGCGGCATTGCGCCGCCCTTTTTTATCTTGGCAAAATGATTATTGCATGTGATCGGGGAAGGAGATTTAACCTTATGACCAAATCAGATCTCATCGAACAACTGGCAGCCAGCCGCATGCATATGCCGGCCAAGGATGTCGAAGCCGCTATCAAGGAGATCCTTGAGCAGATGGCATCGACCTTGCAAAACGGCGACCGGATTGAAATCCGAGGATTTGGCAGTTTCTCGCTGCACTATCGTGCGCCCCGCGTGGGTCGCAACCCCAAGACCGGGGACAAGGTTGAACTGACCGGGAAATATGTCCCGCACTTCAAACCTGGCAAAGAGTTGCGCGAACGCGTCAACATCATCGAATAATGCAGAAAACGGCATACCTGAGTATGCCTTTTTCATTTTTATGGCCTGGAGTCTGCCCGTTGTCGGGTTTCTCACACTCTTTTCCCATTCGCGCTAGAGTCTGCCTGTGATTTTAAGGATAATCAGTCACTCATTCGCTACAGACAGGGAGCTCCCATGAAGCGTATCTTGGCCCTCATTCCACTGGTGCTGGTGTTTGTCCTGACCCTTGCCATCGGTTCTCAAAATGGTCAGCTGGTGCAGTTCAACTACCTGATTGCCCAGGGGGAGTTCTCGCTCTCCATGTTGCTGGGGTTCTTCTTCGCCGGCGGTTTTCTGCTGGGCTGGCTGGTATTTGGTCTGCTGTTCCTGCGTCTCAAGCTGCAAAATCGCACCCTGAACCGAACCATGCGTCGTCAATCTCGCGAGTTGGAGCTTGCCCGGTCGACAACCAAGGAATAATGTCCCTCGATGCTTGAACTGCTTTTCCTGCTGTTGCCCATCGCCGCCGGTTATGGCTGGTACATGGGCCGCAGGAGTGTTCGCCAGGACACCCAGCAACAGAGTAACCAGTTTTCCCGCCAGTACGTGGCGGGCCTCAACTATTTGCTCTCTGACGAGTCGGACAAGGCGGTGGATCTCTTTATCCAGCTGCTGGAAGTCGACAGCGAAACCATCGAAACCCACCTCTCCCTCGGCAACCTGTTCCGTCAACGGGGCGAGGTCGATCGTGCCATCAAGATCCACCAGAACCTGGTCGCCCGTCAGCTGACCCGTGAGCAGCGTCAGCTTGCCTTGCAGGAGCTGGCCCGTGACTTTCTGGCTGCCGGCTTGCTCGATCGGGCCGAAGCACTCTGGAAAGAGCTGTGTGATGACAGCGATTTCGAAGAGACGGCTCTGGCACAGCTCCTGATCATTCATCAGCAGTTGCGTGACTGGGACAATGCCATCGCCGTGGCGGTGCGTCTGCAGAAATTCCAGGGCAAGAAGCTGGCCGAGCCCATATCCCACTTCTATTGCGAACAGGCGGAGAGTGCCTTGCGCGATGGCGACAAGCCTGCGGGCATCGCCAAGCTCAAGCGTGCGCTCGGTGCGCACCCGGCCTGTGCCCGCGCCAGCTTGCGGCTGGCCGATCTGGCGATGGAGGAGGGCAGGTTCGAGGATGCGGCCAAGGAGCTCCTGCGGGTGTTCGAGCAGGATATCGACTTTGCCTCCGAAGCCATGCCAAAACTGCTCGAATGCTATCGCCAGCTTGGTCGCAGCCAGGAGCTGATCCCGCTGCTTGAAAAAGCGGTAGAGGATCATGCGGGGGTCAGCGTGACCCTGGCCCTGGCCAATCTGGTGGAGGCCCGCGATGGGTTGAGCCAGGCCCGGGCCCTGGTGCTGCGCCAACTGCGTCGCCACCCCTCCATGAAGGGCTTCTATCAGCTGGTCGGTTTCCAGTTGGCCAGTGCCGAGGAGGGGCCTGCCAAGGAGAGCCTGGAGCTGCTGCAACAGCTGGTCGGTGAGCAGATCAAGATCAAGTCGACCCACAAGTGCCGTCAGTGCGGCTTTGCCACCCATTCGCTGTTCTGGCAATGCCCTTCCTGCCGGCAGTGGGGCACCATCAAGCCGATCCGAGGGCTGGATGGGGAGTAAACGCCAGCGAGGCCAACACGCCCGGGCGAGCACGGATACCCAAGAATTTCAGATGCCAGCGTGCAACCGGGCCCCTGCTCTGCTGCGCCTGGCTGTGGCATAACAATCCATAGGAAGTGACATGCAAGACCCCAAAGTACTGGTCGCGCTGGATTATCAGCACGAAGCCGACGCCTTTGCCTTCATTGAGCAGATCTCACCGGCCCAGTGCCGCCTCAAAGTAGGCAAGGAGATGTTTACCCTGTTTGGTCCCCAGTTCGTTCGTCAACTGGTGGCCAAGGGGTTCGACGTCTTCCTGGATCTGAAATTTCACGACATTCCCAACACCGTCGCCAAGGCGGTGGCGGCCAGTGCGGAGCTGGGCGTCTGGATGGTGAATGTCCATGCCAGCGGTGGTGAACGCATGATGCGTGCCGCCAGAGAGGCGTTGCTGCCATACGGGGACAAGGCGCCCCTGCTCATCGGGGTAACCGTACTGACCAGCATGGAGCAGTCCGACATGGCGCCCCTGGGTCTGGATGTGACGCCGGCAGAACAGGTGATCCGCCTGGCCACCCTTGCCAAGGCGGCCGGGCTGGATGGTGTGGTCTGCTCCGCGGAAGAGGCGAGTGTGCTGAAGGGGCTGCTGGGAGCCGAATTCAAGCTGGTGACGCCGGGCATTCGTCCGAGCGGATCGGCTGCCGGTGATCAGCGCCGCGTCATGACGCCGCTGGCAGCGGTGGAGGCGGGGGCGGATTATCTGGTGATCGGCCGTCCTATCACCCAGTCCTCGGATCCCGCCGCCGTGCTTGGGGCGATCAATGCCGAGCTTTGCCGGTAACGGCGTAATGGGCGAATGAGCGCAGGCCGGATCCCAGATCCGGCCTGCTGCATTTTGGCCGTGGGCTGGCCTTGCCTATGGGGAGCTCAGGAGTGGACGGTCTGGGCGTCCAGACGAATGGGGAAGAGGCCGAGCAGCAGGCCGGCGAGTGCGCCGATGAAGTGTGACTCGATGTGTACCCTGGCACCGATCAAGGCGGAGACAGGGCTCTCGCCGGCACTGTAAAAGTCCACACCGAGCTTGATGGCGACGCCCGCCAGCATCAGCCAGCCGGAGTGACGGCGAAAGCGGATGTCCTGCATGGCACCCCATACGAACAAGCCGTGCAGCAGGCCGGAGAGTCCCATGTACCACTGGGTTTGCGGGCAGCCCCACCAGATGCCGAGTCCGACCGCCGTTCCCAGCAGCAGCAACAGCACGGGCAGGCGCCATCCCGTCAGGTACTCCTGAAACAGGCTGTAGAGCACGGCCAGACCGCTCAGGTTGAGCAGCAGGTGCCATCCATTGGTGTGTGCCAGATTGCCTGTTATGATGCGCCACCCTTCGCCCTGGGCGATCAGGTCGCGATCGAAGGCGAGCTGATGATTTGGCACGGTGAAAAAGAGCAAGGCAGTGACGAGCGAAAGCGCGATGCCCCAGAGCAGACCTGATTTTCCTGACAACATGAAGCAGCCCAACGACAAAGAGAGCCGATACTGTACACGCTGTACCCGGGCCCTCAAAGCGTGCCTGTGCGATTATATTCAGCGAGTGCCGAACCTGGCTGCGCTCCATATCCTGCAACACCCTGCCGAAGTAGGTCACCCCAAGGGGACGGCTGCGTTGCTGGCGGCGTCCCTGTCCGATGTGCGCATCCATGTGGGGGAGGACTTTTCCGACGATGAAGGGCTCAATGCCCTGCTTGCCGACCCCGCTGTGCAGTGCTACGTGCTGTGGCCCGGTGAGGAGGCCCTGACCCTGATAGAGGCAAGGGAGCATCTCCTGAGGCGTGGACGCACCGTGCGAGCCCACTTCATCCTCCTCGATGGCACCTGGCGCAAAGCCTATCGCATGTTGCACAGCTCGCCTGCACTGCTCGGGTTGCCGCGGATCACCCTCGGCGCCATTGCCGGGCAATATTCCATTCGCAAGAAGCCCTTTGAGGAGGCATTGTCCACCCTGGAGGCGGGCTACCATCTGTTGTCCCGGTGGGAAGGAGAGCCTGAGCGCTTCGCCCCGCTGATGACCCTGTTTACCCATTTGAACCGGCAGTGGCATGACTTTGCACAAGGCCGCCGCCGTTGAGTTGCCCAGAGGAGTGAAAAACATGAAAAAAGCCGTCGTGGTCTTCAGTGGCGGGCAGGACAGCACCACCTGTCTGGTGCAGGCACAGGCCCGCTATGACGAAGTGCATGCCATCACCTTCGATTACGGCCAGCGCCACCGGGCGGAGATTGACACCGCCCGCCATCTGGCGACGGCGCTCGGGATTGCCGCCCACAAGGTAATGGATGTGACCATGCTCGGAGAGCTGGCCATCTCTGCGCTGACCCGGGACGACATACCGGTGAGCTTCGAGCTTCAGGAGAACGGCCTGCCCAACACCTTCGTACCGGGACGCAACATCCTGTTCCTGACCCTGGCGGCCATCTATGCCTATCAGGTGGGCGCCGAAGCGGTGATCACCGGGGTGTGCGAGACCGACTTTTCCGGCTATCCCGATTGCCGCGACGACTTCGTCAAGGCGCTCAATCAGGCGGTCTCCCTGGGGCTGGATCGCCCCATCCGCTTCGAAACCCCCCTGATGTGGCTCGACAAGGCCGAAACCTGGGCGCTGGCGGATCATTACGGTCACCTCGATACCGTGCGTCACCAGACGCTCACTTGCTACAACGGTGTCCAGGGAGATGGTTGCGGGGCCTGTCCGGCCTGCGAGCTGCGTCGCCGTGGCCTGGATCACTATCTGGCTGACAAGACCGGCATCCGTGCCAGACTTTACGAGAAGAGCGGACTGGGCGAGAAAAGCGGATCCTGAGCCTGTGCCTAGCCCGGGTTTGGGGTATAATCCGCCCCTTTTGCAGCAAGTCGTGACCAAGATGCACTACCCAATCAACGAGATCTTCCAGACCATCCAGGGGGAGGGGGTATTTACCGGCCTGCCCGCCATCTTCGTTCGCCTTCAGGGCTGCCCGGTGGGCTGCCCCTGGTGCGATACCCGCCACACCTGGGTGGTGGACCCCGAGCGTGAGGTGGCCCCTGGCGAGGTGCTCGATCGTTCCAATGAGTCCGACGGCTGGAGCAAGATGAGTACGGAAGATATCCTGACCAGCTTTACCCGGCTCGGTTACCGGGCCCGTCACGTGGTGTTGACCGGTGGTGAGCCCTGCCTCTACGACTTGCGTGAGCTCTCTTCGGCCCTGGTGGCATCGGGTTATCAGGTGCAGATCGAAACCAGCGGGACCAGCGAGGTGCTGACCCATGAGCAGACCTGGGTGACTGTTTCCCCCAAGATCGGCATGAAGGGTGGGTTGCCGGTGCTGGTCTCTGCCCTCGAGCGGGCCAACGAGATCAAGCACCCGGTGGCCACCGAGCACCATATCGAGGAGCTGGATGCCCTGCTGGCCACCGCCCGGCTGCGCCCCGATGTGATGATTGCGCTGCAACCCATCAGCCAGAAAGCCAGGGCCACGGAGCTGGCCATGGCGACCTGCATCGCCCGTAACTGGCGACTCTCCATCCAGACCCATAAATACCTGAATATCGATTGATATGGATGGACTCAGCGATGAGCGCATCTTGCTGACGCTGGCCAGCAAGATGCCTTACGGGAAATACAAGGGGCGGCGCATCATCGATATTCCCGAACCCTATCTGGTATGGATGGCGCGAAGCGGTTTTCCAGCCGGTACCCTGGGCCAGTCTCTGGCACTGGCCTACGAGATAAAGCTCAATGGACTCGAGTCCATGATTATTCCCATTATTAACAGGATGTCAGAATGAGAATATATACAAGGCAAGGGGACAAGGGGCTCACGCGACTGGCCGATGGCACTTCCCTGGCCAAAGACGATAAACGTGTCGAGACCTATGGCGCCATCGACGAGCTGAATTCCCAAATAGGCTTGTTGATGGCTGAAATACCCGCCGGGGAGACGACTCTCCTTGCCGATCTCATATTGTTGCAGCAGGAGCTGTTTGATCTGGGCGGGGAGCTGGCATTTTCCAGTGAATCACAAACGGATACGCTGTGGCAGGTGAACGAGGCTTGGACGAACAGGCTCGAGCAACAGATCGATGCCTACAGTGCCGGGTTGCCGGTGCTGCGCAATTTTATTTTGCCGAGCGGTTCGCGGGCGGCGGCCCAGGCACATGTGGTGCGTACCCTGACCCGTCGCTGCGAGCGCCTGCTGCTTGGGTTGAGCCGCGTAGAGCGGGTGAATCCGGCCGTTTTGCCCTACCTCAACCGGCTGAGCGACTGGTTTTTCACCATCGCCCGATACCTGCTGGTATCGTCGGGTACCCCGGAGATCCTTTGGGTCAAGGCGGCTGACAGAGGCTGACAACCGCTCGAAGCGGCAATAAAAAACCTCGCCTTGCGAGGTTTTTTATTACTGTGGAAAGGGGCCTGATATTGCTGTCAGATAGCAAAGGCTTCCACGGATTTGCCCTCGGCAACGGCCTTGGCAATGACCGAGGGCATGCGGCCCTGACCGGTCCAGGTTTTTTCCACGCCATTGTCCAGATAACGATATTTGGCGGGGCGGGGCGCACGTTTGCTGACCTTGGTATTCTCGGGCACCACGGTGTTGACCAATTCTGCGGGATCGATCCCAGCGGCCTTCAGCATTTCGGCATATTCGGCAATTTTCTTTTGATGCTCTTCACGGGCCTGGCGTTCGGCGGATTCATCTTGCCGACGTTCATCGACGATGGCGGAGAGCTTTTCCAAGCCTTCTTCCAGTTGTTCCAGCGTCAAATCGCGGCAAGCTGCACGCAGGCTACGGATATTCAACAGCACTTTCAGAAATTCGTTCATATTGGCTACCACGCGAGCAAAATATTAAGGGAAGAACTGGTTTTTCGATAATTTATAGGGGTGATTGGCACCAAGTCAAGCCTGCCAAAATAATTAATTAGGCTGATAAATTAAGTCTTGAAATAGATATGAAGGATATTTTTATCCGTTTGACGGGCCAACATCTTCGAATGGGCTCGTGTCAGATGAAAATATCGCCAGCGGAGTCTTTGATGAACCATTTGACTATCTTTGAAGATGTGGGCGCCTCAGAAACCTTGAAATTTAATCAAAAAACTTGCTATCACCCGGCGGCTCGATAAAATATGCCGCGAATACCTTTAAGTAGAGGCGCGCTGCCTATGAGTAACCGAGCGGAGGGTGATGCCTGCGATGCTCGATGAAAGGAGTCGGCGCCGAAGTGACCAGGCCATCATACCGGGTTGCTGGTTCTGCATCTAATAGGTGCAGGACTGCCATAGTCATCCACTATGGAGCGCTACCTGAAGGGGCTGAGGAGTATACCCTCCCCATGGGTTTTGTTTCTTTGATCCTCTCGGTAGATCTCCACCTGTTGTCTTTAGGTGCAAAGAGATCATGGACATCGTTCATTACGCCGACTCCGGTTGGTCCGTCGTTCCTCCCCTGCTGGCCGTTGCGCTGGCGATCATCACTCGCCGCGTCCTGGTGTCGCTGGGGGTGGGCATAGTCGCAGGCAGCCTGCTGCTCAACCAGTTTTCTCCCCTTGCATCCCTGCATTACATGCTCGATACCGTGCTCAGGATCTTCTGGGTCGACGGTGCGCTCAACCGTGACAACGTCAACATGATCCTCTTCATGTTGCTGCTGGGCGGCCTCATCAGTCTGATGAGCGTCTCCGGTGCGACCCGGGCGTTTGCCGAGTGGGCGGAGCGCCGCGCCAAGACCCGCAAGGGTGCCAAGTCCCTGACCGGTCTGATGGTGTTCGCCTTCTTCATCGACGACTTCTTCCATAGTCTGTCGGTGGGGGCCATCTGCCGTCCGGTGACCGATCGCTTCCAGATCTCCCGCGCCAAGCTGGCCTATCTGCTGGACTCCACCGCCGCGCCGGTCTGCGTGCTGATGCCGATCTCCTCCTGGGGGGCCTACATCATCGCCCTCGTCGGCGGCATCATGGCGGCTCATGGTCTGACCGACCAGAGCCCCATCTCCGCCTTCGTCGAAATGATCCCCATGAACCTCTATGCGGTGTTCACCCTGATCATGGTGCTGGTGGTGATAGCCTTCCAGCTCGACATCGGCCCCATGCGCCAGCATGAGCAGTGGGCACTGGAGGGCAAGCTGTGGGACGAGTCCAAGGGGCGCCCCATCGGGCTCGACATGGAGAGCCCGGAGGAGAGCAATGGCGGCATGATTGACATGGTGCTGCCCATCCTGACCCTCACCCTGACCACTGTCTATTTCATGATTGACTCCGGGGCTGCGGTGCTGGCCGACAAGGGGCTGCCGTTCAGCGTGCTCGGCTCCTTCGAAAATACCAACGTCGGCTCCTCCCTGGTCTATGGTGCCCTGTGCAGCCTGGTGGTCTCCATCGGTCTGGCCATGCGCCTCAAGCTCGGGGCAAGCAACTGGATGAAGGCGGCTCCGCAGGGGATCATGGCCATGCTGCCCGCCATCAACATCCTGCTGTTCGCCTGGACCATCGGCGCCGTGGTGCGCGATGTGGAGACCGGTAAATACCTGGCCTCCCTGGCCAATGGCAATCTGCCGGTGGAAGTGCTGCCCGCCGTGGTCTTCGTGCTCTCCTGCGCCATGGCGTTTGCCACCGGCACCAGCTGGGGTACCTTCGGCATCATGCTGCCGCTCGCCGGCGACATGGCGGCCGCCAGCGACATCAGTCTGATGCTGCCCATGCTGGCCGCTGTACTGGCAGGGTCCGTGTTCGGAGATCACAGCTCCCCCATCTCCAGCACCAGCATCCTGTCTGCCACCGGGGCCGGTTGCCATCACATCGATCACGTGATGACCCAGCTGCCCTATGCCCTGGCCATCGCCTTTGGCGCTGCGCTCGGCTACCTGGTGATGGGGCTGATGCACTCCGCGCTGGCCGGTTTCACCGTGAGCGGGCTCTGGTTCCTGATCTTCTCCGGTTACCATTTGCGCAAAGCCCGGGCGTATAGCGCCGTGGCAGTCGCATAAGAGAACAAGGGGCCTGCGGGCCCCTTGGTTTTGGCAGGGGCTTTGGTTAGCATGCGCCCCATCACTCCCGTTTCGGAACCCCATCATGGCTTCACTGCACTACAAATTTGCCACCATGAACTCAGGCAAATCGACCCAGCTCATCCAGGCCCACTTCAACTATCTGGAGCGTGGCATGTATCCGCTGGCCATGACGCCCGCCATCGACGATCGCTTCGGTGCCGGCGTCATCAGTGCCAGGGTCGGCCTTGAGCTGAAAGTGGAGGTGTTCAGCGATAGCTGCGATCTCTTCGAGATGGTCAAGGCGCGCCACGCAAAGCGGCACATCGATGTCTTCATCGTTGACGAGGCGCAGTTCCTGACCCGTGAGCAGGTCTACCAGCTCGCCCGCATCGTCGACGAGCAGGACATTCCGGTGATCGCCTATGGCCTCAAGACCGATTTTCGCGGTGAACTGTTCCCCGGCTCCTACCACCTGCTCTGTCTGGCGGACAAGTTCGAGGAGCTAAAAAGCATCTGCTGGTGCGGCAACAAGGCCCACATGAACTCGCGGGTCAACGAGGCGGGGCAGGTGATGCGCGACGGTGAGCAGGTGGAGATCGGCGGCAACGATCGCTATGTGTCGCTCTGCCGCAAGCACTATCTGGAAGGACGGGCCTTCAAGTAACCCGTGGCTGGCTCGTGCAGCCTGGACACTAAAGAGGGCGCCCATCTGGCGCCCTCTTTGTCTATGGGAGTCAGTCGATCTCGATGTCGACGGGGGCGATGATGGGGTCGGCCGCCGGCAGGCGGTGGAAGAGCTGGCGAAAATGCTGCTGTACCCGGCCTATGTCCACCAGGGACATGCCGGAGGCGAAGCCGAACCAGACGTAGAGCCCGGTGAGGTCGCGAAACATGGGAGGGAGGTAGCGAGGGGCGTCGATGAGCCCCTCCAGATAGTGCTGATAGAGCACGGGAATGTCGTCCAGGGTCACCTTGCCGACGAACAGCATGGGCAGGATCTCCGGCACTCCCTCCAGCACGGCGCTGCGAATGAAGTTCACCGTCTCCACATAGCCCTTCACATAGGAGAGATCCTTGGTAAAGCAGGCACCCCCCTCGACCATGCCTCCGCGAAACACTCGCTGGGTGATCTTGTAGGCGTCGTGCTCGCTGGCCCCCTTGGCCACGAAGTGGCGGAACACCTCGATGAAATCGGCGCCATGCTCCGCCATGTCGATGGCCATGACCCGATCCGAGATGCGCTTGGCCCTGTCCGGGAAGGAGCTGAACGTGAGGGTCTCGATGAGTACCGCCAACCCCTCCTGACAGGCGGTGATGCGGGGCGAGCCGGCGCCGAGCCAGGTGGCGTAAGATTGCTGGCGGCCGTTGAGGGTGGTGCCGACGTGAACCCAGCCTTCGTGTACCTCCAGCACCTGCAGATCGAGCTCCGAGAAACGGGCGTGGGAGTTGAGCTTGATGTAATCCCCCCCGGCGGCGGCATCGGAGACGATGCCATCGCTGAGCTTGACCTGGACTGTGCCGTCGCTGAAGTAGCTCGACAGCTTGCCCTGCAGCCTCGCCACCGCGGCTTCCCCCTCGAACTCCTTGGGGTAGGGGCGCACTAGGTGGCGGGCGCCGGGCAGGGAGAAGATGTCGCACAATCTGGCCCCCAGCTCCTTCAGGGTCTTGCGATCCCCGCGCAGGTGATCGCTTGCCGAGCCGTAGAGCCGCTGACTGTAGCGCTGGAAGTCAGGCTGCCCGCGCTGGCGCAGCATCTCGATGACCACCATGTACTGATCCACCGTCTCTTGCAGGATCCGGCCGAGATCGTCCTGAGGGCCGAGGTGCCGGCGGATCCTGTCCCTCAACTCCTTGAGCTCAAGGTACTTGTTGCGGGGATCGAACCCCAGGGGGAGGGATTCATAGAAGTGCCTGTCGATGGCGGGCAGTGCCTTGCCGCCACTTGCCAGAAAGTCGCTTTGCAGGTGACGGGGCCATTTGATGGCATCCAGGATGCGGATGGGTTTTTGCAGGGCGAGCAGTTCATCCGAGAGGGATTTGAGGTGCAGGCGATACTTTTCTTGGATGGTCATCGGGCTCTTTGGAGGCGAGTGCGCTACGAGAATGGCTGAGTATAGGCACAGGGCCTGTCAAAAAGAAGCGAGACGACGGGGATCCGGCCTGTGTGCTTTTGGTTGTCTGAAAATTGGTTTAGACTGCGCCCCTTGATCTCTACCGTGTCGTGAAAATGATGAATATCCCCAGCTCTGAAATGATAATGCGTTGGTTGCAACAGGCCCGGATCGAGCACTATGTGTGCGATCAGTGTCATGGCATCCACATGGTCTCCCTGCAGTCCGTCGAGGGCATCCAGGAGAGCCGGATCTTCGTGGAAGAGGAAGGGCTGCTGTTCTCATCCGAGCTGGAGGTGCGCCCCTCATCGCTGTTGCCCCTGGTGGCCGAACTGGGTCGTCTCAACATGCAATATCCGTCCCTCAAGGTGTTCCTCGACATCATCGATGACAACCTGCCACGCCTCGTCGTGGGTCACACCGTCTTTACCAAGGCGGGTCTCACCGTCGAGCAGTTCCTGCTGTTCGTTGAAAGCACCACGGCAGCCACCCATGAAGTGGTTTCCGAATGTGAACGCCTTGGCTTCCTCAATCTGCCGGAAATCCAGGTCGCACCGGAATCCGTTCACTGACTTCAGCATCTGAACTGTGCGTTTAATGTGCGAACGGTTCGCTGCGGCTAAAAAGCCGTTGACGGCGGCGGGGCTTTCCCCTAAATTACGCCCCGTTCCAGCGCAACGGCGCAGCGAACATCGTGTTGGCTGAACACGTTAAACCACAGACAAAAATTTGGTGCGGTATCCGAGAGGCTGCCCACCGACGAAGTCGGCAAGATGCACGCACAGCGCGCTCCGAAAGCCACTTCAAGCAGTAAAAATTTGGTGAGGTGTCCGAGTGGCTGAAGGAGCACGCCTGGAAAGTGTGTATACGGCAACGTATCGAGGGTTCGAATCCCTCCCTCACCGCCACATTGAGAACCCCTGCTTTCGAGCAGGGGTTTTTCTTTATAGGTCAAAAACTTCCTGATTTCATAGCGATTTTGTGATCAACCCTTCCATCCCGGCACTTCCGAGGTGGTACAAAAAGGTGGTACAAAATGAGGTCTATGAGCAACCTACTCCAAAACCGAAATGGCACGTGGTATGCCCGCGTTGTCATCCCTAAAGCACTCCGCCCTTTGCTCAACGACCAGTGGGAGTTTCGTCGTTCTCTGAATACCACGAACGAGTCTGAAGCCCGTCGGGCCGCTCTGCCTGTCCTAGATGAACTTTATCGCCTGCTGGAGGCCGCCAAGATTGATCTAGCGGTGCGGCCCCTCGACCTCTCCAACGCCGCAGACTGTTGGTACAACTCGATGATAGAGAGGCTGGACGAACCTGATGTGCGTGGTCGCTTCATCCGTCAGGTGTGGGATGGTGACGGTTTGGTCTGGGAGGACTACACCGAAATTCTGACCATGTCGGAGGAGGAAAAAGACCCCAAACGAACCCGTGACGTGCAGAAAGGGCTTGCCCGCTTCCTGATCTGGATGAAGCCCTACATCGACGAGGCATTCCAGCTTACAGGGCTTCGCCTGTGCGTCGATTCGGCCAACTATGTCGCCTTCGCCGAGCTGCTGGCGGGCAAGTTCAAGGCCCTCTCCAGAGCGGTCATACAGAATGCCGCGACGAATGCCAATCAAAGGCGTATCTGCCAGCCAGAGATCCCTCTTGTTCCAACTGGTGACAACACGGTGACCACAATCAGTCCACGGGGTATCCGCCTATCTGTCCTGTTTGAGCGTTACAAGGCCACCATCAAGCGGCGAGAACCAAAGAAAGCGGATGCCCGTATCCTTGAGTATCAGGTCGCTGTTGAGCGATTCATCGAGCTGATGGGCGATAAGGGCATCGAAGATATAACGAAGCGTGACGTTGCCGAGTTCCGCAACTTGATGGAGCAACTGCCAGCTCGCCCCAAACGCCATGTGTCCGCCATGCCGTTACGCCAGCAGATCGCCTATGCAGCAGAGCACAGTTTTCCTCGTCTGACTGCTGCTACCGTCAAGAAACTGGGGCGAGCCCTGTCAGCGGTGCTAGGTCACGCGGTGGACGATGGCCTGCTGGAGTTCAACCCTGCTCACGGGGCCAAGTACACAGAAAGCGTCATCAACCCACTGGCTGAACCGGAACGCCCGTACACCTCGACCGAGCTGGCGACCATGTTTGGTTCCCCGTTGTTCGCCAGACGTGCCCGACATACCCGATTCGGTGAGGCTCACTACTGGGTACCGCTGATGCTCTACTACACAGGGGCTCGGGCCGAGGAGGTTTGTCAGCTCTACGTGGCGGATGTCATACAGCAAGATGGCGTCTGGTTCTTCCGAGTTGCTGAGTTGCGGGAAGACCAGAGCGTGAAGAACCGCAGCAGTAACCGAGACATACCTATACACCCCCATCTGCTGGCGCTTGGTCTACTGGACTATGTTCGCACCTTACCTGCGGATGGCCGCCTGTTCCCCCTGTTGCAGCCCTCTGGCCCCAAGCAGAACTACCATGTGCGGCTGGGTGTATGGTGGCAGCGGTACTTACGTGAAAAGCTCAAAATCGTCCGGGAAGATATTCAGCCGTTCCATAGCTTCCGGCACACCTTCATAACCCTGCTACGGACAGCCGGGGTGCGTGAGGACGTGCAGAACGCCCTCACGGGGCACAGCCAGCATGGTGATAGGACGGCGACAGGGCGAAACTATGGGGCCTACACGCTGGGCCAAAAGCTGGCCGCAGTAGAAGTCATTCCTTTGGTTCCCATATCAACCCATGACGAACAACTACAAGCTGAGACACAGTAGGAGGCCGTATTGGACATCAATCAAATCTTCATCGGCCACCACTCACTAGGTCTCATTAGCCCACGGGGAACGCTCTCGCAGATACCCGGCTTCAATGGGCGGTACAGCCAGTATGTCAGGCGGGCGATAGACAACATCCGACGGATGGAGGGGCTGGAACTACCGGAGATGCTCGAGCCAGATAATGGATTGGGGACATGGACCCCCCTGCAAGCCTTGGCGGTACTGACCTATGGCCCCAGCTCTCACCTGAACGTGGAGCTGATAGCGGAAATCGAACGGCTGTCTGGGCAAGTATTGCCACGAGAGGAACGGCAGAGCCGCCATGAGGCCGCGTTTTACGTGAAGCACTTGGCCCCTCTGTTTGCTGCTTTTGAAGCACAGCAGCCGGGTTTGCAAACAGAGGTAACGCCGCAGTTCGCTTGCGGCCCATACCGGGTCGATTTTCGCGTAGATATGCGGTGGTTCGACCGGGATGGGCATTATTTCGACAAGCCGATCCGGCAGGAAGCGTACTTGCTGGAGTTTGACGAAGCCTATCATCTGGAGCCAGCGAACCGCCAAGCAGACCACCAGCGTGATGCCTACATCGAGCAGCAGACGGGCCTCAGACCGCTCAGGATTCGCCATGAGGAGCAAGAGCTGTGGGCTACCATTTGCCGGACTCAGGGACGCATCCTAAGCGTGGAGGAGTACCTGCAAGGGCTGCTGGGGGCGATGGCAGAGCCGGGCGATAGCCGACATTTCGACATCACACGGGAGTCTGCCCAGAGTGCTTATACCTGCGATCCCGCCGGGTATCTGCGATATCCAGCTCAGCCGGGACGAGACCTAAAAGCGATTGCAGAGCGGCTTGGCTGGCAGTTGAGTCAGAGGCATAGCGGTAATCTGGCCTATCACCGTCTAACCCCGCCGCGAGTGACGGCCAATCGACACATTTTGGGGTGATGTATCTGGTTAGTTTGAGTCTCATCGACACATCCAGCAGCGTGTTCATGGGCTTTTCGGCGGTATGTGTCTGGTGTTCCAGCTGTTCCAGCCCGATATATATACCCGTTTAGTTACTCAGACACTTATCTATTTACTGCACCGAGGGGGGAACCTACCAGCCATCCGAAGGAGCAAGATCAAGAAGATGGCAACGATCCCGCCCCGTTGGTTGCCCTGAAAAAACTATCCCAAACTCCACCAGCTTAAGGAAAACGAGCAGGCAACATTCAGACCCAACGCCGGTATAAGCCAGATGAGACCAACACCATAGGAGAACCCCATGGAATACATCACATCTGGCCCCTTGTCGGGAGCCATCCAGCAAGGAGCAGGCGTATGAATGAGCAGCAAGGAAACCCGTTACTGAAAGCGTTGGAGGCGGCACTGCTGGCAGCCTTGGGCGTCCTCATTAAGGAGGCCGTTAACTCGATGCAGACACCGCCGCCCCCGCCGAAGGAGCCGGACGCTCAATAGACCATGCCTGTGTGACAGACCGGAAGCCCCCCGGCAACCCCTGTCACACGGGTTGGTTTTCGAGTTTTGACACGTTTTTCTTGCAGGGTCTTGAACCTATTGGAGGCCATCATGGCAATCATCGGGTATGCCCGTGTCTCGACCACGGGGCAATCGCTGGAGCAGCAACTGATAGCTCTGGCGGAGTGTGAAAAAGTTTTTCATGAGCAGGTCAGCGGTAGCAAGACGGATAGGCCGCAACTACAGGCAATGCTCGAGTTCGCCCGGTCTGGGGACGTGCTAAAAGTCACCAAGCTGGATCGTCTGGCCCGGAACACCCGGCACTTGCTGGAGATCACAGACCAGCTACACGCCAAAGGGGTAACATTACAGATCCAGAATCTGGGCATCGACACGGCCACTCCGACAGGCAAGCTGATGCTGACGATGATCGGAGCCATCGCCACGTTCGAGCGGGAAATCATGCTGGAGCGTCAGGCGGAAGGGATCGCCTTGGCGAAGGCCAAAGGGGTCTACAAGGGCCGGAAGCCGACAGCGATGGAGAAGCGGGACGAAGTGCTGCATCTTCTATCGCAAGGCATCGCTAAAGCATCAGTGGCAAAGCGGTTGGGTATCAGCGTGTCGAGTGTCCATCGTATCAGTACAGCATCATGACCTATACGAGTGGGGAACAAATGGAACAAGAAGTAGATGACAGCCTTCACTCTTCGCATTCTTCTTTCCGGGAAAAATTGCTAGAGCATCTGTTCATTGCGGAGCTACTCAAGAAATCTTGGAAAACAGGGCGTTGTGACATCGAGGTGGCAAAGTCTGAGGTGGATAGTAAAGGGTATGACCTCATCGTTGAAGCTGAGGGGATCTTACGGCATATTCAACTGAAGTCGACTAAGCTGGGCGGAAAAGCTGCCAATCAGAAAATCCACCAATCGTTGTCTTCAAAACCATCTGGATGTGTTGTGTGGATGTTCTTTGATGATGTGTCACTGCAAGTAGACCATTATCTATTCTTTGGCGGGGCTCCGGGTGAAAAATTACCTTCTCTCGGGGATAAAGTTGCCAAGCACACCAAGGGAAATGCAGATGGTAAAAAGCTTGAACGCCCGATGATCAGACAATTGCCGAAGGGGAGCTTTACCAGAGTAGACACATTCGAACAGCTGTATGAAAGGCTGTTTGTACTATAAATGTGGTACAGATAAGTGGTACAGAAGTAAGATTTGCATCTATGATTATCGCAATGAAATCAGCGGGTTACTGAGTGGCAGATAGTATCGAGGGTTCGAATCCCTCCCTCACCGCCAAATATAACCCGTTGAATTTCAACGGGTTTTTTCATTTCTAGACTTACGTGATTTTTTTCCTGGATCAACTGGGTGGAACAATCATGTATCTGAGTAAAAATGCCTCCGGCACCTACTACACTCGGCTTCCCTTGCCCAAGATTTTGCGTGACCGAGGCTTGCCGTTTGCTATCCGCACTTCCCTCCTTACCAAAGAACGTCAAGTTGCCGTAGACCGTAATCTGGTGCTGGCGGCGCGTGTACGCACCCTCATTGCGGCGACACCTGCCGATGCCACGACCCATAGTTTTCATGCCTGGATCAGAGCTGAGATCGATGCATTCAAAGCGGCGGGCTTTACCGTACCGCAATATCATGCTCTTTCTGTTGCGCTTTCTTCCGTTCCCCAGACCATCAAGCAACCCGTCGATACCTCTCCACCTACTACAGGGATCCCCCTCAGACAGGCGCTGACGAAGTTTATTGAGAGTAAGGCCAGTGAGGGGATCCAGCATAAATCCGTCGGACAACTCCAACTGCGGGTTCAGGCGTTCGTCACTTGGGCCAAGGGGCACAAGGTCGATGAGATAACGCCTGCCCTAGGGAAGGTGCGAATAAGTCATATGGCACGAGAGCATTTACTGGTAACCCATTGATATTAAATGACTAAAATTTTCATTTTTTGTTCGTGGGATACTTGTTCGCACGTATCTATTCACCAGGACGGGGTTGACGGCATCAGTTCTGCCGGGATGGGATAATCTGTCTTCTCGATGCACGCCCTGACCACGGCCCTCAACCACTCCTGTGGGCAGCGGCCCAATCGCTTGCCGGT
>NZ_JAGKRH010000003.1:0-51462 GCF_017939245.1 Aeromonas sp. PrichA-15
GGGCATTCCCGCGGAATGCATGGTGTTTTTGCTCATGGGGGGAGCGTATCTAAGGAGCAGGATCAAGCAAGCAGGAAAGTGGGATCAAGAGACGATCGTCTCATTTTTCCTGTGTCAATACTGTTCCGGTGAATACTTACGATCTCGGTGCTCAGGCATTGAGCAATATTCGTGGTTCCATGGGCGTCAATATGGTTGCCGGCAATAACAACCAACAAGGCAATCTTGCCGCCATCGCCATTTCGGGTCCGGCCGTCATTCAATTTGGTCAGCTGAATCAATCCACCACCAATCTGAACGGCAGCCAGAGCGTCGCCATCCTGGGCTCGGCCCTGAGCCAGAACCGGGGACTGGTCGGCATCAATCAGGGGGCGGGTGAGGGCAACCAGCAACTGAACGCCTTCGCCCTGTCCCTCGATGACAGCGGCCTGGGTGTCGTGACCGACATCAATCTCAGCTCCAGCGTCGCGAAGACCCCAGGGGGAAAGCCCCCCGCCAACACCACTACCAGCATCTATCTGGATGACACCGCCCTCACGGGCAGCAAGGGGGTCATTCAGGTGAACCAGGTCACGGGGCAGTAACGGCATCCCCATGATGCCGCAGGGATAGGAAGCCAGGCCCGGGGGTATCAGCCGATGGGCATATCTTCCGCTGAAAGTTCAATGGAGAGACTCATTATGCGTGGACTTATTTATAGCTCATTAGCCGCCGCGGTCATCATGGCCATGTCGGGCACTGCATCCGCCGATTACCGCGGTGACAGAGATGAGACAGGGGCAACCTTGACCAAGAAGGTCAAGGCAGAAGTCGATGTGGAATACGAAGGCAGGGTCAATGTCGGCGGCTACATCAACGTCAACAAACTCGGCATGGCCGTCGTGGACAACCAGCAGTCCAGTTCCATGATAGGCACCGCCAATACAAGAACGGAGAACACGAGCAAGATCGACGGCTCGTTCAAGGGTGCATCCGGTAACATCGGCGCCAACATCGCAGCCGGTGACTCCAACGTACAGGGCAACAGCGCTTCCCTGGCCGCCTATGACGAGGTCGATGCCGAGTTCATCATGGGTCGTGGTCAACAACAACATGGCGCCCCTGGCGGATCGTCGGATGCCGAGGTCTTCTCCACCCAGAGCGCCAGCAACAACTGGACGACCAATCACGGCCATCAGAACAAGGCCGGTGTGGGCGATGGGGCCTTCAAGGATGCCGCAGGCAACATCGGGGTCAACGTGACCTCGGGCTCGGGTAACGTCCAGGCCAACAACATGGCAGCGTCCGTGTCCACCGGCAACATGGCCGTGGCCACCGTGGCCAACAGCCAGAGCGTCTCCAAGAACATGACCGAAAACCAAAGCCTGAGTGCAACCAAGACGGTTGACAAGGCGGGTGTGTTCCTCGGTCTCAAGGCTTGGGGCGATTACGAGGGGGGCGGTACCGGTCATGATGTCAAGAAAGGACATGACCACAACAATGACAACGACAGGTACGGCAACAACAACCCGAAAGATGATGGCAAGTTCGAGTTCAAGGAAGAGGGTGACATCAAGCTCAGTGGGTACGCCGTCGGGTATATTCCCGTGGTCAACACCTACACCAGCCGCGAAACCTTCAACCGGGCAACCATCGATGGCGGCGCCTTCAACGGTGCTGTGGGCAACATCGGGGTGAACGTCTCCTCGGGGACCAACAACCTGCAAGCGAACAATCTCTCGCTGGCCGCAGGGTTTGCCAAGTAAGTCGATGCGAGGGGGCCCAGTGCCCCCTTTTTCCCTGACACTGGAGGTCTGAATGCGCTGGCTGTTGCTGTTGCTGTTGCTGTGCTGTCCTGCCGTCTGGGCGGGCTCGGTGCCACTGGGGGAGCATCTTCCGGCGCTGGGGGATCTCAACAAACCGGTGCAGAGCATTCTGGAGCGCCGGTACGCCAACATCGAGCGCCAACATACGGATTTCAGCTGCGGGGCCGCCGCCGTCGCCACCATCTTGCGCTACGCCTACGGCCATGCAACCAATGAACGCTGGGTCATGGATGGCATGCTTGCCATGGCAGACCCGGAGCAGGTCAAGCACTACGGCTTCTCCATGCTCGACATGAAGCAGTACCTGCAAATGCTCGGCATGCGGGTCAGAGGGTATCGACTGGGCGATGAAAAACTGCGCCAGGTGAGGGTGCCCACCATCGTCCTGCTCAACATTCGCGGCTATCAGCACTTTGCCGTGCTGCGGGCCATCGATCGCCACGATCGCGTCTATCTGGCAGACCCGGCCCTCGGCAACCGGGTGATCACCTTCAAGGAGTTCAAGGAGAGCTGGAACGGCATCCTCCTCGCCGTCATCGGCGCGGGCTATCGTCCCGATGCCCCCCTTGCCAACCCCTCTCCCCCGCTCTCTGTCAGAGGCAAGGATGGGCTCTTCGCCCCGGTCAATGAAACATCCCTGCTGGAATTCGGTTTTCAGCACAAAGAGCTAATGTGAGGTCATCATGAATACCCGACCCGCCCTATGCCTCCTCTGCAGCCTGGGTGGCATCGCCTCTCCGCTGCTGGCAGCACCGGACCCGCTGGCCCATCTGTCAGACCACTTTGCGCCCGAACTGGCGGACGGGGAGCTGGCCCACCTGCGCGGCCGCTATGTCAGCAGCCATGGCATCAGCTACTTCGGCATCGAGTTCATCTCGTCACTGACCACGGCCCAGGCCCAGCAGACGGCGGCCATGAACCTGGCGCTGAGCATTGTGCAAAACAAGCCCAAGCTGGATGTGCGCGTCAAGGATGAGGTCAAGCCCGCGGCCACGCCCGCCAAGGAGGCCCAGGTGCAGGGGGCCGGGCTGGTGCAGGTCGTTCAACTGGAGGGGAGTGGCAACAGCTCGGTCAACCAGGCCGGTATTGAACTGACCACCCCGACCATGACGGGACACCTGGTTCAGGCGGGCAGCTACGAGCACCAGGGCGATCTTGGTACCGCCACCTATCGGGTCTCGGGGAATTATGCCGGCTTGCAACTACACTCTTCCGACGGCCGGGTCCTGCTGGAGCAGAGCCTGCGCGGTACCGACTTCAGCCGGGGGCTGCTGCAGTTCAACAAGGTCAGAGGGGACGGTTTGCAGACGCTCAATCAGACCCGCATCTAGTTTTCGCGCTGAGCACCGGTGAGCCCGGGGGCTGAACCATCAGAAAGGATGATAAACAACAAGGACGTATCCAGATGAAACAGTCTCGCATGCTGTTGATTGCCCTCGCCCCCTTCGCCTGCTGGGGGGCCACGGCCGAAGAGGAGTCCCTGCAACAACAGCTGGATCTCCTGCGCCAGCAACTGATCCAGCAAAACCAGGCCCTCCATCAGCTCCAGGCCCGCCTGGAGGCCGTCAAGGCCGCCGGTGCCACGACGGCAACCGCCGGGGTCGGAGCCGGGGCCGCCGTCGCCTCCACCCAGCAGGACGCCTCACGGCGCACGCCGGAAGTCGGCCGCAGTACCGAAGACCTGATGATCGAACAGCACAATGTGTTCGACCGCGCCCTGACCGTCGATGTGGGCCTCTCCTATCAGCACTACAACCGCAAGGATCTCGCCCTGCGCGGCTTCCTCGCCCTGGACGCCATCTTCCTTGGCGAAATCAACCTGGATCGGGTGCGCTCCGATCAGTGGACGGCGGATGTCATCACCCGCTACACCCTAAACGATCGCTGGCAACTGGAGCTGGCCCTCCCCTACATGTTCCGCAACACCAACTACCAGAGCACCGGCAAGGAGAACTCCAGCCGCGACTTCGAGGAGCAGAGCGTCAGCGATGGCGGTCTGGGGGATCTCAGCCTCGCCATCTACTACAGGGTCATGGCAGAGAGCGAGGATTGGCCGGATCTGGTGTGGAACTTCCGGGCCAAGGCGCCGACCGGCAAGGATCCTTACGGCATCGAGATCAACACCTCGGAATCGGGCAACCTGGTGACCCCCAAGGAGCTCGCCACCGGCAACGGGCTCTGGCAGCTCTCCACCGGCTTCTCCCTGGTCAAGACCATGGATCCCGCCATCCTGTTTGCCAGCCTCAACTATGGTCACAGCCTCAAGCAGGACTTTGACGATATCTCCTACCAGCCCGGCAACCAGCCCGGCAGCATCCAGCTGGGGGACTGGTATGAATATGGCCTGGGGGTCGCATTCGCCCTCAACGAACGCTTCAGCCTCTCCTTCAACATCAACCAGCGCGTCACCATGGAGTCCGAGCAGGGGTCCGAAGGCTTTGCCATGGAGAAGGTCACCGGCTCCGATGCCAACGCCGCCAGCTTTGGCATGGGGTCGACCTGGGCCATCACCGACAACCTCTCCATGGCGGTCAACTGGTCTGCCGGGCTCACCACGGACGCACCGGACTACACCCATCGGGATCCGCTTCCCCTACCGCTTCTAGCCCCGTCAGGACCCCGTCAGGTTGACGACAAAAAAACGAGGGAGGCATAACGCCTCCCTCTTCTTGTTGACGCCAGCCTGCCTGGCGGGCCATCGGTGACATCACACCCCCAGGCGATCGCGCAGGGTGTACCAGGCGGCGCCGGCGGCGGTGAAGGGGATGCGCAGCAGGCGGCCACCCGGGAAGGGGTAGTGCGGCAGCCTGGCGAACGCATCGAAGCGCTCCGCCTGACCGCTCAGCACCTCGGAGAGCAGCTTGCCCGCCAGATGGGTACAGGTGACGCCGTGGCCGCTGTAGCCCTGCATGTAGTAGATGTTGTGACCGATGCGGCCAAACTGCGGCAGGCGCGACAGGGTGAGCAGGAAGTTGCCGGTCCAGGTGTACTCCACCTTGACGTCGGCCAGCTGCGGGAAAGTCTTGAGCATCTTGGGGATGATCAGCCGCTCGATGTCCGCCGGATCCCGCGCCCCGTAGACCACGCCGCCGCCATAGATGAGCCGGTGATCGCCGGAGGTGCGGTAGTAGTCGAGCAGGTAGTTGCAATCCTCCAGGCAGTAGTTTTGCGGCAGCAGTGAGCGGGCCCGCTCCTCCCCCAGCACCTCGGTGGCGATCACCTGAGTGCCGCAGGGCATGCTCTTGCCGGCGAGCTCGGGCACCAGGTTGCCGAGATAGGCGTTGCCGGCCACCACGATAAAGCGTGCCTTCACCGCCCCCTTGGCGGTCTTGACCAGGGCGGGTTGACCCGGCGTGATGCTGGTGACGGCGGACTGCTCGAAGATAAGCCCCCCCTGCATGCGGATGGCTTCCGCCTCCCCCAGCGCCAGGTTGAGGGGATGGATATGGCCGCCGCTCTTGTCCAGCAGGGCGCCGACGTAACGATCGCTCGCGACCACCTCGCGCACCCCGTCGGCATCGAGCAGCTCCAGCTGGTCGTTGCCCCACTTCTCCCAGCGCGCCTTCTGCGCCTTGAGCTCGTGCAGCTGCTTCTCGGTCTCGGCGGCAAAGACGCCCCCCTCCTGCAGATCGCACTGGATGTTGTAGCGCTTGATCCGCTCGCGGATGATCTGGCCCCCCTCAAACAACATGGAGCCGAGCAGCCTGGCCTGATCCGGCGGGCAGTTCGCTTCGATGGTGTCGATGTCGCGGCTGTAGGAGTTGACGATCTGGCCGCCGTTGCGGCCGCTGGCGCCAAAGCCGACCCTGGCCGCCTCCAGCACCACCACCTTGTACCCCTTCTCCACCAGATGCAGCGCACTGGAGAGGCCGGTATACCCCGCTCCGATGACGCAGACGTCGCACTCCAGCTGCTCGGTGAGCGTGGGATAGGGCGCGTGTTTGTTGGCACTGGCTGCGTAGTAACTCTTTACATGTTCGGTCATGATCCCTGTTTCCTTACCGGTTCGTTTCCAACACAACGGGTTGTTCACATTAAAAGCTGGCCGGGGTGTGAGCGCTGACGATGCGGCAGACCTGCCCCGAGGGATTGCTGAAACTGTGGGGCTCGCCGGTGTCGATGACATAACTGTCCCCGGCGCACAGTTCATAGGTCTGGCCGGCCAAGGTCAGCAGCACCGACCCTTCCAGCACGGTGCCCACCTCCTCCCCCTGATGCTTCACCACGCCGCCGGTGTCGGTGCCGGGGGCATAGGTCTCCAGCATGAAGCCGAGCTGGCGCCGATTGTTGCCGTTGTGCACCAGCTTCATGGAGACCCCCTGGCTGCCAAGCTCGATGAGCTGCTCCGCCTTGATCACCACGCTGGGCGTGCTCGCCACCTCCTCTTCGGCGAAGAAGCGCGACAACGGCAGCTCGTAGACGCTCAGCAGCTTTTGCAGGGAGGCCACCGAGGGGCTCACCTTGTTCTGCTCTATCATGCAGATGGCGCCGTGGGTCAGGCCGCTCAGCTCCGCCACCCGGCGCTGGGAGAGCCCGAGCTCCCTGCGGATCCGGGCGAGCCGCTCCCCCATGTTTCTCTCGTGCTCCGCCAGGGGGTTGTCCGTCATGGTCCGCCACCGGACCTCGCCACGGGATTGCTCCATCGCCCACCTCCTTCCATGGTCATTCGAATACCTGGGGCCAACTGGTCAATATAGTGAGTCAGGCACGTCAGCCCCGTTCACTATCCTGCACAACCCAGAGCGTTCATTATTTTGCACACCCTGCGCGATGAAAACCGCTACAATCGCGCTCACAGCCCCATTTTTAGCATGTGACGCCCAGTTTACTCAAATATATTTAACACTTGAAAAACATTTCGGCTCATTTTATGGTCGTTACGTGCTTATTATTCTATACGGCGGTGCCCACATAAACGCGCCACCCAGACCCACTATCGAGGCCCCTTACTTATGTCAGCATCACAACCTGCTCTCTCCCTGATCAAATCCCTGGCCTATGTCGACGGCCGCTGGTGCGAGTCCCTGGGCGGGCGCCGGTTCGATGTCCTGAACCCGGCCACCGGCCAGGTCATCACCCAGGTGCCCGACATGGACGGGGAGGATACCCGCCTCGCCATCGCGGCGGCCCACGCGGCGCAACCCGCCTGGGCGGCCCTCACCGCCAAGGAGCGCAGCAGCAAACTCTACGCCTGGTTCGAGCGCATCATGGCCAACCAGGAGGAGCTCGCCCGCATCATGACCTGCGAGCAGGGCAAGCCGCTGGCGGAAGCCAAAGGAGAGGTGGCCTACGGCGCCAGCTTCATCCAGTGGTTCGCGGAAGAGGGCAAGCGTGCCTATGGCCGCACCATCCCCGGCTTCTCCGCCGATCGGCGCCTGGCCACCATCAAGCAGCCGGTGGGGGTCGTGGCCGCCATCACCCCCTGGAACTTCCCCATCGCCATGATCACCCGCAAGGCGGGTCCGGCGCTGGCCGCCGGTTGCACCATCGTCATCAAGCCCGCCGCCGAAACGCCCCTCTGCGCCCTGGCGCTGGCGGTACTGGCGGAGCAGGCGGGCATTCCCGCCGGGGTCATCAACATCGTCACCTCCCATCAGGCGAGCGCGGTGGGCAACGAGCTGTGCAGCAACCCCGTGGTGCGCAAGCTCTCCTTCACCGGCTCCACCCGCATCGGCAAACTGCTGATGCGCCAGTGCGCCGACACCATGAAGCGCCTCTCCCTGGAGCTTGGCGGCAACGCCCCCTTCATCGTCTTTGACGACGCCGACCTCGACGCCGCCGTGGCCGGGGCCCTGGCGTCCAAATACCGCAACGCCGGCCAGACCTGCGTCTGCGCCAACCGCATCCTGGTGCAGGCCAGCGTCTATGACGCCTTCGCCGAGAAGCTCGCCGCCGCGGTCAAAGCCTTCAAGGTCGGGGACGGCATGGGCGAGGGCGTCCAGATCGGGCCCCTCATCAACCCGGCCGCCGCCAGCAAGGTGGCCGAGCTGGTGCAGCAATCGGTCGCCGCCGGTGCCCGGGTGCTGGTGGGGGGCGACGCCCACCCCGCCGGTCCCCTCTTCTATCACCCCACCATCCTGACCGGGGTCACCCGGGGCAACCCCATTCTGGACGAGGAGATCTTCGGGCCCGTCGCCCCCCTGGTGCGCTTCGAGACGGAAGCCGAGGCCATTGCGCTTGCCAACGACACCCCCTATGGCCTGGCCGCCTACTTCTATGGCCGCGACATCGCCCGGGTGTGGCGGGTGGCCGAGGGGCTCGAATACGGCATGGTGGGGATCAACGAGGGGATCATCTCCACCGAACTGGCCCCCTTTGGCGGGATCAAGGAGTCGGGACTGGGCCGGGAAGGGGCGGCCGAAGGGCTGGAGGAGTACCTGGAGACCAAATACCTCTGCTTTGGCGGCATTCGCTGAGGGAAATGAAAGGGCAATCGCATCGTTAAAACAGATGCGTTATGACACAGCCCATCGCTTTTACAGATAGAAAGAGGGGGCCGCCGGTCACGACCGAGCGCCTTGTGGGCCCTGAGGGCACGCCCGGGGCCCCCTTTTGCGAACAGGCCGCCCTGCCCGAGGGCAGTTGGCGGCACACATATGGCCAGATGGCACAGGAACAGCGGGGGCCCATGCCCCTCAGGGAGGAAAGATGAGTCATTCAAGCAACAACCAGCAGTGGCAGGCCCGCCGCGAAGCGGCCGTGGTCCAGGGGGTGGGCACCCTGCTGCCGGTCTTCATCGACCGGGCGCACAACGCCGAGCTGTGGGACGTGGAGGGCAACCGCTACATCGACTTTGCCTCCGGCATCGCCGTGCTCAACACCGGCCACAACCACCCCAAGGTGGTGGCGGCGGTGCGCGAGCAGCTCGAGAAGTTCAGCCACACCTGCTTCCAGGTCACCCCCTACTCCGGCTATATCGAGCTGGCGGAGAAGTTGAATGCCCTGGTGCCCGGCCCCACCCCCAAGCGCACCCTCTTCCTCTCCACCGGCGCCGAGGCGGTGGAGAACGCCATCAAGATCGCCCGCGCCCACACCGGTCGCAGCGGCACCATCGCCTTCAAGGGGGGCTTCCACGGCCGCACCATGATGGGCATGGCCCTCACCGGCAAGGTGGTTCCCTACAAGACCGGCTTCGGCCCCTTCCCGGGGGAGGTCTATCACCTCCCCTTCCCCGCCGACTACCTGGGAGTGAGTGAAGACGATGCCCTGGCCGCGCTGGATCTCTGCTTCAGCGCCGACATCGAACCCACCCGGGTGGCCGCCATCATCATCGAGCCGGTGCAGGGGGAAGGGGGCTTCTACCCCGCCTCCGCCAGCTTCATGCAGCGCCTGCGCCAGGTGTGCGACCAGCACGGCATCCTGCTTATCTGCGACGAGATCCAGACCGGTTTCTGTCGCACCGGCAAGACCTTCGCCACCGAATACAGCGGTGTCGAACCCGACATCATGACCCTCGCCAAGAGCCTGGCCGGCGGCTTCCCGCTCTCTGCCGTGGTGGGCAAGAGCGAGGTGATGAATGCCGCCAAGCCCGGTGGCCTGGGGGGCACCTATGCGGGCTCCCCCATCGCCTGCGCCGCCGCCCTGGCGGTGCTGGAGGTGATCGAGGAGGAGCGCCTGAACCAGAAGGCCCTGGCCCAGGGGGAGCAGATCAAGGCACGCCTGCACCAGCTGGCGACACGGTTTGACTGCATCGGCAACATCCGCGGCCCCGGCGCCATGGTGGCCATGGAGCTGGTGAAGGAGGGGGATGCCGCCAGACCGGACCCGGATCTCACCAAGCGGCTGGTGGCCGAGGCGGGCAAGCGGGGGCTGGTGCTGCTGGCCTGCGGCGTGCGTGGCAACGTGATCCGTTTCCTCGCCCCCCTGACCGCCCCGGCAGCCATCGTCGACGAGGGACTGGACCTGCTGGAGCAGGCCCTGTCCGCCTCCCTGGCCTGATCCGGAAGACCGCGTTCACCCACGTGCAAAAAAATGCGTTTTTGCTCCCTTGATATGCTTGTCAAGGGGGCATCACGAATGCACAATGCGCCGCCGTATTCAAGGACCGTCCGCTCATCGGAGCCCGGTTCTTTTTTTGCGCCAAACAAATCCATAACGAGGCCGGAACAGACCGGAAATGATAACGAGGTGGCACGCCATCTCACGACACCCGCTTCTTAGTGAGGAACTCCATGGGGCATATCATCGCTTTCCTGCCGGCCCGCGCCGGTCTGCGCCATCCGTCCGCATCCCGGACTGGCGCCCCCACCGTGCAGGATGACCTCACCGTCAGCCTGATCCCGTCAGCCTGCCTGCGGGGGATCGCCTGATGCACCCGCACCCCGCCGGTCTGAAAAAAAGCCTGAAACTCTGGCACGTGGTCATCATGGGGCTGGCCTATCTCACCCCCATGGCGGTGTTCGACACCTTCGGCATCGTCACCGAAATCACCGAAGGCCATGTGCCGACCGCCTACCTGCTCGCCCTCATCGGCATGCTGTTCACCGCCATGAGCTACGGCCACCTGGTGCGCAAGTTCCCCTCGGCAGGCTCCGCCTACACCTATGCCCAGAAGGTGTTCCACCCCTATGTGGGTTTCATGGTGGGCTGGGTCTCCCTGCTCGACTACATGTTCATGCCCATGATCAACATGCTGCTGGCCAAGATCTACATGGAGGCCCTCTTCCCCGGCGTGGCCCCCTGGACCTACATCCTGGCCCTGGCCGCCGTCATGACCTTCCTGAACCTGCGGGGCATCAAGCTGGTGGCGAACTTCAACAGCCTGATCGTCATCATGCAGTTCAGCATCATCGCCGTCTTCATCGGCCTCATCGCCTGGGGCGTGAGCCACGGCGAGGGGCTCGGCACGATGGCGAGCAGCCGCCCCTTCTTCTCCGAGCAGATGCACATCAATCCCCTGCTGACCGGCGCCTCCATCCTCTGCCTGTCGTTCCTCGGGTTTGACGCCATCACCACCCTGTCGGAGGAGACCCCGAACGCGGATCGGGTGATCCCCCGGGCCATCGTGCTCACCGCCCTCATCGGCGGCGTGCTCTTCATCTCCGTCTCCTACTTCCTGCAACTCTTCTTCCCGGACATCTCCCGCTTCCAGCAGCCGGATGCGGTGCTGCCGGAGATCGCCCTCTATGTGGGCGGCAAGCTGTTCCAGGCGGTGGTGCTGGTCTGCACCACGGTGGCGGTGCTCGCCTCGGGGCTCGCCTCCCACGCCGGGGTATCGCGCCTGCTCTATGTGATGGGCCGGGATCGCGCCCTGCCGAGCCGCGTCTTCGGCTACATCCACCCCACCTGGCAGACCCCGGCTCTCAACGTGCTGCTGGTGGGCATGCTGGCCCTCTCGGCGGTGGTCTTCGATCTGGAGATGGCGCTGGCGCTCATCAACTTCGGCGCCCTGGTGGCCTTCACCTTCGTCAACCTGGCGGTGATTGCCCACTTCTATCTCAAGCTGGGTCACAACAAGACCCTGAAGGATCACCTGCTGTTCCTCGCCCTGCCCCTGTGCGGCGCCGCCTGCATCGGGGTGCTCTGGCTCAACCTGGAGCCCGCCTCCTTCGAGCTGGGGCTGGTCTGGGCCGCCCTCGGCGCCATCTACCTGCTGCTGCGCCTCACCGTGTTCCGGGTCCGACTCGGCCGCCCCGAGCAGGACGCCTCCTGAGCGAAACCGGCGCCCCCAGGGCGCCGGTTTCACATGGCGGCAAAGCAGGGCCCCGCCTGATGACAAGGTTGTCATCGACTTTTCGGCAGCGGTGGCGAAGTGATCGCTCACGGGGGGAACAAATTCCCCGCTGGCGGCCTTTTTCGCTTGTCTCCTCCCCCCCCCTGAGGGCACAATACGGCGCCCCTTGAGAGCCGATGTTTCAACAACATCGGTTCTTTGCTTTTCTGGGGCACACCACCATTCACCAAGAGGCCGGCCATGTGCCGGAATTGATACCCAGATTGCCAAGCAATCTCCCGACGTTGTGAGGAAAAACATGGGGCATTTCACTGCTTTCCTGCCGGTCCCCGCCGGCGTGCGCCACGCATCTGTGCCACAGATGGGCGCCCCCTGTGTCCAGCGACGCGTTCCCGCGTCCCTGATCCCGTCCCATTTCGCCCACGGGGCCTGTGCAGAGGAGAAAGCGTGATGGCCGGTGCCAAGCTGCTCAAGACCCTCACCCTGTTCCAGGTCGTGGTGATGGGTCTGGCTTACCTCACGCCCATGGCGGTATTCGATACCTTCGCCATCGTCGGTGACATCACGGATGGTCGCGTGGCCACCGCCTACCTGCTGGCGCTCGGCGGCATCCTGCTGACCGCGTTCAGCTACGGCCACCTGGTGCGCCGCTTCCCGTCCGCAGGCTCCGCCTACACCTATGCCCAGAAGGTGTTTCACCCCTACGTGGGCTTCATGGTGGGCTGGTCTTCCCTGCTGGACTACATGTTCATGCCGATGATCAACATCCTGCTGGCCAAGATCTACCTGACCGCCATGTTCCCCACCGTGGAGCCCTGGATCTTCATCTTCGGTCTGGTGACCGTGATGACCTTCCTGAACCTGCGCGGCATCAAGCTGGTGGCGAACCTCAACGGCTTCATCGTCTTCATCCAGATCGCCATCATCGTCACCTTCCTCGGCCTCATCGCCTGGGGCCTGAGTCACGGTGAAGGGGCCGGCACCCTGATGAGCAGCCGTCCGTTCCATGTGGAGTCTGCCAGCATGCTGCCGCTGTTTACCGGCGCCACCATCCTCTGCTTCTCGTTCCTGGGCTTCGACGGCCTGAGCTCCCTCTCCGAAGAGACCCCGAATGCCGGCAAGGTGATCCCCCGTGCCATCGTGCTGACGGCCCTCATCGGCGGCATCATCTTCGTCACCGTCTCCTACAGCCTGCAGCTCTTCTTCCCGGATCTGGCCCGCTTCAAGGAGCCGGACGCCGTGCTGCCGGAGATCGCCCTCTACGTGGGCGGCACCCTGTTCCAGAGCGTGGTGCTGGTGTGCACCACCGCGGCCGTGCTCGCCTCCGGCATGGCGGCCCACGCCGGCGTGTCGCGCATCCTCTACGTGATGGGGCGCGATCGCATGATCCCGGAGCGGGTGTTCGGCTATATCCACCCCACCTGGCGCACCCCGGCCATCAACGTGCTGCTGGTGGGGGCCCTGGCCCTCTCCGCGGTCTCCTTCGATCTGGACATGGCCCTGGCCCTGGTGAACTTCGGCGCCCTGGTGGCCTTCACCTTCGTCAACCTCTCGGTGATCGGCCAGTTCTGGGTGCGCGAGAAGCGCAACAAGAGCCTCAAGGAGCACCTGCTGTTCCTGGTGCTGCCGCTGCTGGGGGCCGCCACCATCGGCGCCCTCTGGATCAACCTGGAGCAGAGCTCCCTGGAGCTTGGCCTCATCTGGGCGGGGATCGGGGTCACCTACCTCTTCCTGCGCCTCGCCGTGTTCCGCATCCCCTTCCGTCAGTACGAGGAAGCGGCCGACGGCCAGTAAGGCGGCACACACGCCCAAACAGAAGGGGAGCCCATGGCTCCCCTTCTTGCATTCAGACGTCCGGTGCGCGGACCCTCACCCCTGATTGAGCACGGCCGTGGCAGCAGCCTTGACCGGATCCTTGGTCACGGCCTTCACGTTCTTCTCGGTCTGGTTGACTTTCTGCCGGGTCGCCTTCAGCTCCTCGTTGGTCTCCTTGAGGCCGGAGGTCTTCTTGTCCAGCGTGTCCGTGGCGTTTTTCTTCGCCTCTTTCAGCCCCGCCGTCTTCTTGTCCAGCACATCCGTGGTGTGTTTCTTCACCTCGGCATTGGCCTTCTCCTTCTGCTGGCGCACCAGCTTGTCGGCATCGCAGTTGCCCTTGACCCCCAGGGTGGCGTTCATCGCCTCGTTCCTGACCGCCTTGTCGAGGTTGCACTCGGACTTGAACACGCTGGCCTGCGCACCGGCAGACAGCAGACCCAGGGAGAGGCACAAAACCCATGCACGCATCATCACTTCCTCAGTTTCAAGACAGGAAAGTCCGGCAGCATATAACCCTGGGATCCCAGTGCAAGGGCGGGGGCCGGTGATGAGCCGGATGGCGTCATATCGGCGTTTGCTCCGACACCTTTTGTCTGCGACGCCCCCTGCCGCCCTGTCACCAAAGCATCATAAAAGTGTCACATTGTCATATTTCTGTCATGGAGCCTTGTTGTAATGCGCCCGTCCATTTTCAACGCAGAACGACCCCAAGAGGCCATATGCACAGCACCGCATCTTCCGCACCCCAGCAGATCCGTCGTCCCGGCCCCCTGTTCAACTGGCTCGCGGTGATCACGCTGATCTACCTGATCCTGGTCGCCGTTGGCGCCGTCTCCCACGGCTTCAAGGGCTTCTCCGGCGGCGCCGAGGGCGCGGCCCAGATCTTCGCCTTTGCCAACAACCCCTTCGTCGCGCTGCTGCTCGGCATCCTGGCCACCGCCCTGGTGCAATCCTCCAGCACCGTCACCTCGGTGATCGTCGGTCTGGTGGCAGGGGGCCTGCCCATGGCCATGGCCATCCCCATGGTGATGGGGGCTAACCTCGGCACCACCATCACCAACACCATCGTCTCCCTGGGGCACATCCGGGACAGAGGCGAGTTTCGCCGCGCCTTCGCCGCCGCCACCGTGCACGACTTCTTCAACCTGCTGGCGGTCTTCATCTTCCTGCCCCTGGAGCTGATGTTCGGTCTGCTGCAAAAGAGTGCGGAAGGGATTGCCAGCCTGCTGCTGGGCTCCGCCGACATGTCGATGAAGGGGATGGATTTCATGAAGCCCCTCATCTCCCCGTCCCTGGATCTCATCGACAGCGCCGTCGCCTTCCTGCCGGGCAAGGGGGGCGCCATCGCCACCATTCTCATCGGGATTCTGCTCATCCTGTTCTGCGTCACCGCCCTTGGCAAGGTGCTGCAACAGGTCATGGTGGGCCGTGCCAAGGAGCTGCTGCACAAGGCCCTGGGCCGTGGCCCGCTCACCGGCATCGCCTCCGGCACCCTGGTCACCGTGATGGTGCAGTCCTCCTCCACCACCACCAGCCTGATGATCCCCCTGGCGGGAGGCGGCGTGTTCAACACCCGTCAGCTCTACCCCTTCACCCTGGGGGCCAACATCGGCACCACCATCACCGCCCTGCTGGCCGCCACCGCCATCAGCGGTGCCGGTGCCCAGCTCGCCCTGACCATCGCCCTGGTCCACGTGCTGTTCAACCTCTTCGCCGTGGTGCTCATCTATGGCGTGCCCTTCCTGCGGGAATTGCCCATCAAGGCCGCCGAAACCCTGGCCCGGGTCGGCAGCGAGAACAAGCTGCTGGCGCTGGGTTACGTGGCCGGGCTCTTCTTCGCCCTGCCCGCCCTGATGATGGTGGCCGTCAAGTAACCCCGCGGCGGGGGCAATCAGCTGTCCCCGCCCCCTTGCCCGCCAGGTCACATCCCGGGGCGCCTCCCCTCGCCCTCTCCCCCTGGCTGGGATAAGATGCCCCCTCACTCGCACTCTGATTTCAAGGAACAGGAAAACCCGATGAAATTCATTCTGATAGCCCTTCTTATCGCCGGCGCCGCCTACTACTTCTACTCCAGCAGCAACAACCGGAAGCTGGCGGAAGAGAACGTGCGCAAGGGGGCCGAGTTCCTCGCCAGCAACCAGGAAAAACCCCTGGTGACCACCACCGCCTCCGGCCTGCAGTACGAAGTGCTGACACCGGGCACCGGTACCGTTCACCCCACCGCCACCAGCAAGGTGAAGGTGCACTACGAGGGCAAGCTGCTGGACGGCACCGTGTTCGACAGCTCCGTCGCCCGTGGCGAACCCATCGAGTTCGGCCTCAACCAGGTGATCAAGGGCTGGACCGAAGGGGTGCAACTGATGGTGGAAGGGGAAAAGACCCGCTTCTACATCCCCGCCAACCTGGCCTATGGCGACAGAGCCGCCGGCAAGATCCCGCCGGGCTCAGTCCTCATCTTCGACGTGGAGCTGCTGGGCATTCAATAAACCCGCCCTGGGCCCGCGTTGATCTTGGCGGTGGCGCTGCGGGGCATCCCGTCAGAGGCCACGTCCGACGGACCCTGATCACAACGCCGGCGCACTGCGCCGGCGTTGTCGTTTCTGCCCCGGTCTCCCTCGCCCTGATGCCAGATTATCAACCAAAAGTGAAGAGTGCTTATCCATAAAGCCTGATTGTTAACCCACCAATAGGGGCAGATAATGACCACATCGTCAGCGGCATGTCGCCCTGGCCTCGGGTTGTCGGTGCGCCACGCGCATCGGCACAACGCATATGGAGTCTGTCATGTCTATCGCCCCTGTCTGGTTCATCTCCCACGGCGCCCCGGATCTGGTCCTGCGCGATCAGCCCGCGACCCGGTTCCTGAAGCAACTGCGCCTCGAGGGTGCCAGAGGGCTGGTGGTGATCTCGGCCCACTGGTTCAGCCGAAGCGAGCTGCAGATCAACGTCGAGCCCAGCCCGGCCCTGATGTACGACTTCTACGGCTTCCCCGAGCCCCTCTACCAGATCCGCTGGCCCGCGACGAGCCCGCAATGGTTGCAGGAAGCGGTGAGCGATCAGCTGCTGCTGGCCGGCCTGCCCGCCACCCCGGTGCGCCGCGAGCTCGATCACGGAGTCTGGTCCCCCCTCTCCCTGATGGATCCGGACAGTGAACTCCCCCTGGTGCAGATCGCCATCCCGGCCAGCTTCACCCCGGCCCAGCTGTGGCAACTGGGGGAGGCATTGCAGGGGCTGCGCGAGCAAGGGATCGGCATTCTCGCCTCCGGCGCCATCACCCACAACCTGCGTGCCCTCGGGCCGGACGGCTCGCCGGTTCCCCAGTGGGCCAGTCAGTTTGCTCGCTGGCTGGAGCAGACCATGGCAGAGGGAGACAGGGGGGCGCTGGAAGATTACCGGGCCCGGGCGCCGGGCGCGGTGGAATCCCATCCCCACGACGATCACCTGCGCCCCCTGTTTGTGGCGCTCGGCGCGGCGGGGGCCGACAGACCCCGAAAGCTGCACGACAGCTGGGATTACGGCAGCCTCTACATGGGGGCCTACCAGTTCGGTTGAGGGCGGGGCGGCCAGGCCGCCCTGCTTGACGTGCTCTCGCCGACGCGCGTGGAGAAATAGCGGACTCGTTATAGCCATTTTCCGGTAGAATGGCCGCCATTGGATGAGGCTTGGCAGGGATGGCTGTCGCGTCGGGTGGCTAGATGAACCTATATCGAACACTGATCCTGCTCTGTCTGCTCTGCCTTCAACCTGTGCAGGCCCTGACCCTGCACAGCGCTACGATCCCGCCCCGCTGCCTCCCCGCTGGTCGGAGGGGGAGCTCGGATGGCTGCGCCAGCAGTCCCAACTGCGGGTCGGCATCCTGCAAGAGGACTACCGCCCCTTCACCATGATCGCTCGCCAGCGCGTCGAGGGGCTCAGTGCCGACTACATCGACCTGCTGGCCCGGATGCTGGACAAACCCGTTGCCCTGAGCGCCTTCCCCGACAAGGCGCACCTGCTCCGTGCCCTGGCACGGGGGAGATACACCTCGCCAGCCTCGGCAATCTCACCCTGGCGGACAGTGACACCCGGGCGATCCGCCTGAGCAACCCCTATTTCAGCAGCCCCCTCGTCTTCTCCGTGCCCAGACGTTATCGGGGGGCACTGCTCACACCGGGACAGCGGGTAGCCGCCGTCCGGGATCAGATAGACAGGGCGCGCTTTGGCCGCTACTACTCCACTCTCACCCTGGTGACCTATCCCTCCAACATGGAGGCGTTCGATGCGGTCTTCTTCGGCCGCGACGACATCCTGCTGGGGGATGCCCACGCCACCCACTACCTCAACAGCGAACGCTTCGACAACCTTCGCCAGCGGGGCGAGGCCCCGCCCGATCTGGCGCCTGCCGAATTCCGCTTTGCCGTCCCGGCCACCGAGCCCGCCCTGCTCAGCCTGGTCAACCGGGGGCTGGCGGCCATCGACGACCGGGCGCGCAACACCCTCTTCACCCAGTGGAACGGGCCCATCCGCGACATGAACGAGCGAAGCGCCGATCTCTATGATGCCGCCGAGCGGGCCTGGATGCGGCAAGCGCCCCCCATCAGGGTGTGGCTGATGGACAACCTCTACCCCTATGGCGCCCTGGATCATGACGGCCAGCTGGTCGGCATGACGGTGGACATGCTGGACAAGATCCGCACACGCACCGGCCTCACCTTCGAGTTCGTGCGGGCAGACTCCGAGCGTCAACTGGCAAAAGCCATGCAGTCAGGCGCCATCGACCTCATCGGCGCCATCTCCCAGCAGGTGGCTGAACACTACGGGCTGCGCACCTCGGTGCCCTACGCCACCGACAACATCTATGTGATCCTCACCCGCCAGGAGGAACAAGGGATCGACACCATCCGGAGTCTGGCGGGCAAGACGGTGGCGATGACGCACCATGTGCCCCTCGCACAGAGACTGGAGGGCAGCCGCATCACCCAGGTGGAGAGTGCCGCAGAAGCGATGGAGGTGCTCGCCCAGGGACAGGTGGATGCCGCCATCGTGCCCCTCTATTTTGCCCGCCATGCGCTGGACAATGATCCCCAGAGCCCGCTGCGCATCGCCGGCCCCGCCGATGACGAACCAATCCGGATGGGGTTTGCCAGCCTGCCCGGACAGGGGATGCTGATGGGGATCCTCGACAAGACCATCCTCGCCATCCCCCCAACGAGCTCGCCATGATGAGTTACGAGTGGCGCAACCGCAAACTGCCGGTGCCCGGCTTCATGGATCGCCACGCCCACATCGTCTACCTGGTGTTCGTGGGGCTCCTCACCCTGGCGCTGGTGCTGCTCTATCGCAACCGCATGTTCAAGCGGATGGCTAGCGCCGAGCAGGCTTCCCGCCAGCAACTGGAGGCCCATGTCAGGTTCATCCGGGCGCTGGGGGAGAGCCTGCCCCACCCCATCGTCGTGCGGGACAAGAGCGGCAAGGTGCTGCTGTGCAACAGCAAATACCTGGCCCAGCTCGGCGCCGAGCCAAAGGCCATCCTGGGTCAGCCCTTCGCCCAGGGGCTGTCAGGGGTGCTCGATGCAGACAGCATCGCCGTGCTGGAGCAGGACTTTGCCAGGGTATTGCAGGAGGGGCAGCCCATCTTTGCGGATCGCCTCTTCCATCACAGGGGAACCCAGAGCGACATCTATCACTGGATGGTGCCCTATTTCGACGGGGAGGGGGCCATCAGCGGGGTGATCGACGGCTGGATAGACATCACGGACCGCAAGCGGCTGGAAGAGGAGATGCGCGAGGCCAAACAGCAGGCCGACAGCGCCAGCCGCGCCAAGAGCGACTTCCTCGCCACCATGAGCCACGAGATCCGCACCCCCATGAACGCCATCCTCGGCATGCTGGAGCTGGCCACCGAGGATCCCGCTCTCAGCCGTCACAGCGGCGAGCTGCTGCGCATCGCCGCCGACTCCGCCAACGGCCTGCTGGATCTGCTGGGGGACAGCCTGGATATCGCCTCCATAGAGGCGGGCCAGATGACCCTGACTCCCACCCCCTGCGATCTCGCTCCCCTGCTCTCGTCCGTCACCCGGGTCTTTGCGGGCATGGCCGAGCAGAAGGGGCTGACCTATGAGGTCAGGCTACCCGACACCCCCATGCCAAGGGTGCTGATCGATCCCCTTCGCCTGCGCCAGATCCTCTTCAATCTCATCGGCAACGCCATCAAGTTCACCGAGCAGGGCCGGGTCGCCATCACCGCCACCCTGACCGGGGGCGAGCAGCCTCCTGTGCTGCACCTCACCATCACCGACACCGGAGCCGGCATTCCCGCGGACAAGCTGCCCCGGCTCTTCACCCCCTTCTATCGCGCCCACGGCCAGGGCCAGTTCCCCGGCAGCGGGCTGGGCCTCAATATCGCCCGCATCCTGTGCCAGATGATGGGGGGGGGAGATAGCCGTTCACAGCCAGGTCGGCGAGGGCACCCGCCTCGAGATAAGACTGCCCCTCACGCTCGCCCAGCAACCCCCCGCCCCGATCACGGCAATGCCGGCGCCCCAGCCCCACCAGGCTCAACCCCTCCCCCATCGGCTGCATATCCTGGTGGTCGATGACAATCACGCCAACCAGATCCTGCTGCGCCAGCAGCTCAAGCACTTGGGACACGACGTCAGTGTGCGCAGCAATGGCCTGGAGGCCCTGCGCGCCCTCGCCAGCCACCCCTTCGATCTGGTCATCACCGACTGCCAGATGCCGGTGATGGACGGCTTCGAGCTGACCCGCAACCTGCGAGCCCTCGGCCATGACCTGCCCGTCTGGGGCTTCACCGCCCATGCCCAGCCTCGCGAGCGGGAGCTTTGCCTCGCCGCCGGCATGAACGACTGCCTGTTCAAGCCCATCGGCCTCGCCCGTCTGCGCGCGGCGCTGGCCACCCTGGGGCCAGCGCCCTGAGAACCCCCAGCCCTTCCTCCCGTCATGTCGCACGGGCGCGACTGAGAATGTGGCTGAGAGTGCGGCTGAGAGTGCGCCGGCGTTTGCGGCATAAAGGGTCGCCCACAGAAACAAGAGACAAGAGACAAGAGACAAGAGACAAGAGACAAGAGACAAGAGACAACGTGGACCAGCCATGGATACAAGGCCGGTGGCGGTTCGAGCCCCATAAAAAAACCGACACCAGGGTGTCGGTTTTTTTATATCGGGAGGTGCGCCCTGCCTGCCACGCCAGTCTGGCGCCGGGTGAAGCGGGCGTCACGGGGAGGATCAGTAGAAGATCCGCTCCCCTCGCTCGCTCATCTTGAGCCAGACCGGCTTGGTGCTGGTCTTGCTCCAGATGCGGTGCAGGTAACTGTAGAAACGGGCGCGATCCCGGCGAAACAGCATCACCGGGAAGGCGAGCAAACCCGCCACCAAGACGAAGATGCGGCGAAGGATTATCTGAGTCAGGGAGAAGGGATGAAACATGATGTAACGCCTCACTGGTAAGACCACTGAACAAAGATTACGCCAATCATTGTAGGATTACTACATCGACAGCGCCATTTTTTGATAAAAAACGGGGCTAAAAGCCTAAAAATGAAACCGGGTTACATTCTTTAACTAAAAAACAACAAAGGTGGCAAAACGCGGCCCCTGTTCCAGAGTTAACGAGGACTGGACCAGAACGGGGGAACACAGGATGAAACTTGTGGATGCAGTGCTGCTGGGGGCATTGGGCGTGCTCGCCTGGAGCCAGTGGCAGGAGTGGCGGCTCAATCGTGACGATGCCATCGACATCCCCTATCACGGGGTCCCCACCGCCAGCCTGTGGCAATGCGGTTTGCTGATAAAGGAGATGGCCGCGCTGGCAGAACAGGGGAGCGAAGAGAGGTCCGGATCCAGGGGCGAGGCATTGGCCGAGATGGATATACATCTGCACAAGACGTGGCAACGGGAGGGTTGTTCACGGCTGACTGACATGCAATGAAGCATCATCCTGGGCCGCCATGGCGGATGGACAACGTCAGGGATATGGAAAACAGGCAGAAGATGGAGGCACGTTCCGGAGTCGAACCGGACTAAACGGATTTGCAATCCGCTGCATAACCGCTTTGCTAACGCGCCATGCTGACAAGGCATTGCCTTGAGAGTGATGTCCATGGTTGGTGCCATGGAGTATTGGAGCGGGAAACGAGACTCGAACTCGCGACCCCGACCTTGGCAAGGTCGTGCTCTACCAACTGAGCTATTCCCGCATGACTGCTTGCGTGCCAGTTACCTGACAACGAGGCGCATTATACGTACCCCGAGCCCGGGCACAACCCTTTTTTCTCACTTTGAGCCCTTTCTCGTGCTGTTTGCTCACCCTTTAGACGCCTTGGTCGAAAATCCCCCCGCTCCCTGTGACCCGACGAGCGAATTTAAGATAAAGCCATTGAAATAGTTAGCCTTTAGTCAGAAACTCATCGCGCTTAGTAACTGGATTCTCAATTGAAAATCATGCGATGAAATGGAACTTCAGGCCTCGGGGGCTCAGACCGCAGCTGATGCTGGCTTTTTTCATGTTGGGCCTGGTGCCCTTCCTGGTCGTCACCCTGTTTTTCCTCTATAGCCACGGCAAGGATCTCACCACCCAGACCTCCAACCATCTGGTCTCGGTGCGCAACATCAAGAAAAACCAGCTGCAAGACTACTTCGGCAACCTCAAGGAGCAGATCATCAACTTCTCCCAGCAGGACTTTGCCGGCAACAGTATCGGTCGCTTCTACGGTTTCACCGGTGCCTTCGAGAAGCTCGGCACCACGCCGCAGGAGGCCCGTGCCCGCGCCCAGGCCCGCTATGTGCCGGGCTCCTGGGACAAGCTGCAACAACCTGACAGTCAGGTGGAGATAGAGCCCTCCATCAGCGCCCTCATCCTGGCGGACGAGATGTATGGCCGCGTCCACCAGCGCTTCCATCGCGGCTACGCCGACATGGTGCGCAAATCCAACTACAGCGACATCTTCCTGGTCGACCTCAACGGTGACGTGGTCTACTCGGTCACCAAGCAGGCCAACTTCGCCACCAACCTGCTCTCGGGCCCCTACCAGTCCAGCGGTCTTGGCAACACCTTCGCCAAGATCAAGCGCCGCCTCGATGGCGGCCAGAAGCCCCAGCAGATCTTCGAGTTCACCGATTTTGGCCGCAACGAGCTGACCGGCCAGGTGGTCGCCTACCTCGCCGCTCCCGTGATGCAGTACGACTATGTGCGCGGCGTGGTCATCTTCGAGCTGCTGCCGGACAAGCTCAACCAGATCATGGCGGAGCGGGAGGGGCTCGGCGCAACCGGCGAGACCATTCTCATCGGCCCGGACAAGCGGATGCGCGCCAACGCCTGGCTCGCCCCCGAATTCAGCGTGGAGAACAGCTTCAGCCCCGACTTCCGACCGCTGCAGACCCCCCTCATCATCAAGGCCCTCTCCGGGGAGCAGGGGGTCGGCCCCTTCCTCTCCTACCACGATGACGAGGTGCTGGCCGCCTATACCCAGGTGAAGGTGTTCGATACCGAGTGGGCCTTCATCGCCGAGATCTCCACCAGCGAGGCCTATGCCCCCATCCGCCAGCTCGAGACCCTGGTGATCCTGCTGGGGGCAGGCTCACTGCTGCTGCTGATCCTCTTCTCCCGCTGGCTCTCCCACTCCATCACGGCGCCCCTGCGATCCCTCACCGCCGCCGCCGAACAGGTGGCGGACGGCGCCCTGGATCACCCCATCACCATCCCCCGCACCGACGATGACATCGACCGGCTGGCCCAGGCGTTTCGCCACATGCAGCGCTCGGTGAAGGACAAGATCGAGCTCATCGAACGCCAGACCCAGGAGCTGCAACAGCAGGTCAAGCTGACCCACAAGCAGAACCTCAGCCTGCAACAGGCGGACAAGCTCAAAGACGAACTCCTGGCCAACACCTCCCACGAGCTGCGCACCCCCATCCACGGCATCAAGGGGATGGCCGAGTCCATGCTCGCCAGCCAGCAGGACCTGACCGAAGGGCAGCAGAAACAGCTCGGCCTCATCATCAAGAGCGCCGACGGTCTGGCGCGCCTCGTGGACGACTTGCTCGACTACCACCAGATGCGCTACGGCCAGCTGGAGATCCACCCCCAGCCGGTCTCCTCCAAGGGGGTCATCCGGCTGGTGCTGGATCTCTGCCAGCACCTGGTACAGGCCAAGCCCCTCACCCTGGTGGACAAGAGCCCCGCCGAGCTGCCCCCTGTACTGGCGGACGAGCAGCGCCTCGAGCAGGTGCTCTACAACCTGGTGGGCAACGCCATCAAGTACACCCCCCAGGGCAAGGTGGTGCTGAGCGCCCTGGTGGAGGGCAACTTCCTGCGCATCAAGGTGACCGATACCGGCATCGGCATCGCCAGGGACCATCTGGAGCACATCTTCGAGCCCCTGGTGCAGATGAGCCCGGAAGTGAGCAAGCAGGGAGCGGGCCTCGGTCTCTCCATCACCCGCCAGCTGGTGCACCTGATGGGGGGGGAGCTGTTCGTGGAAAGCGAGCCGAGCGTCGGCTCCACCTTCGCCTTCACCCTGCCGCTGGCCAGCGGCAAGGCGGGCAGTCTGACCCTCGACAGCCGCCAGATAGAGCACCAGCTGGTACGCCAGCAGCCCGTCATCCTGCCGGACTGGGAGAGCGAGGATCTGCCGCCCCCGCCGCAAGATGCCCCCGTCATCCTGGTGGTGGATGACGAGCCCATCAATTTGCACATACTGCGCCACCTGCTACAGCCCTGCGGTTATCGCATCCTGCCCAGCAGCGACGGCCACGACGCCCTGACCAAGCTGGCTCAGGAGCCGGTGGATCTCATCCTGCTTGATGTGATGATGCCCACCCTCTCGGGCTTCGACGTCTGCCGCCGTCTGCGCCAGCAGCACCCCAAGGAGAAGCTGCCGGTGCTGCTGCTCACCGCCCTCAACCAGCCCAAGGAGATTGAAGAGGGTTTCAACGCCGGGGCCAACGACTATCTGGTGAAACCCTTCTGCAAGGAGGAGCTGTTCGCCCGGGTGAGAGCCCTGCTGGAGGCCAGCGCCGGGCGCGCCTCCCTGGTGGAGAACCGCCTGCTCAAACAGGAGATAGAGCACCGTCTGCTGCTCCAGGAGCAACTGCACCAGGATCAGGAGCGGCTCCTCGCCCTGCTAGGCGAGGGGGCCGACCCCATGGTCTTCCTCGATGAGCAAGGAGGGGTGCTGTTTGCCTCCCGGGCCCTGGCGCGCCTGCTGGGTCAGGAGCCGGAAGCCATGGAGGGGCAGATGCTGGACGAGTGGCTGGCCGCCCCGCTGGCAAGCCACTGGCCCGACATGACCACGCAGCCGGTGCGGGAGCTGGACTTCCTGGTGGCGGGCCAGCGAGACACCCTCAACGCCCGCGCCCTGCCCATCAACCTGGGGGGGCAGCACGCCTATGCGCTGACCCTTGGCACCGAACCGCGCCAGGACGACAATCGCATGGCTGCACTGGAGAACGCCCTCAAGAGCCTCTCTCGCCAGGCCATCATCGAGGATGGTCAGTTGCTGGGGGAACTGAGCCGCCTGGGAGGGGAGTTCAGGTCGCTGGCGGACGACCTCATTCGCCAGCAGGATGACGAACCTCTGCGCCGCGCCCTGGTGGACACCATGCGTCTCACCCTGGAGACCTGGCAGCAGAGCACCGGCAAGGGCAAGATAGTGCTGGCGGAGAAGAGCAAGCTGTGGCGGGTCTACATGGACCGCTCCAGTCCCCAGACCCGCACCCTCGACAAGTACCTGAACCTCGACACCCTGCCCAAGGCTCCGCGCTGGAAGACGGTGGTGGCCAGCGCCGAGTACGTGCTCAAGCACTGCGCCCTGAACGAGGTGCAGCACCAGAGTCTGCACCAGAGCACCCAGCGCCTTCGCCAGCTCGCCAGCCGCAAGGCATGAGTCTCCAACCCGCAGCCACGTTGCTCTGATGATGGCTGCGGGATAGAAAACCAAGCACCAATAGCCAACTCTGGACACATCTACTCGCAGGCTTTCTGCGCCTATCAGGGGGATCGCGATGGCTGAGCTCGCGGGGTCGGCCAGATGACCCTGCAGGTGCGGGCCCATGCCCCATCACCATGTTGGTGATGACCCCGGGAGACCTGTCTGGGCCGGCAAGTGGCTAATCAGGTGAATAGACATTCGAGAGAATGGGGTGAGACTTCGCGACCCCGTGACCACAGGCCCCAAATCGGAAAAGACATTGGGAGATGGCTGAGCCGGGGGATGGACAGAGATGAGATAGAAATGACAAACCCGCGACGGACGCGGGCTTGAGGGGAATAAATGGCGGAGAGACAGGGATTCGAACCCTGGGTGGCATTGCTGCCACAATTGATTTCGAGTCAATCCCGTTCGGCCACTCCGGCATCTCTCCACGGGCACTCATATTGACCCAACCCTAGCCGGGAAATCAATGTAAATCTCGTTGCAGATCAGACGACTGGCGATAAAACCGCCATCCGGCGATCCCGCCCCTCCCAACGCCAGTGACTTTCACCCGGCTGCGCCTCCTCGCTCACTGCCTCCACCCTGTACCCGGTTCCGGGCGGGTGAATACGGCGAGCCTGATGGGCCAGTGACACCCTGTGACGCGCTCGCCTCCGCCCTCCCGGCAGTCATGGTGCCGGACTGGTAATCCCCGCGGGATTCGTTGACAATCTCTGCTCATTTTTTGGAAGGGAACCCGTCCCTCGCCCCAGCCGATAGGAACAACCATGCTCAACACTCGTATCGTCTCACTGCTGCTGGCCGCCGCCAGCCTCTGGGCCGCACCTGTCTGGTCCAACACCTATCCCCTGCCGCCAGCGGACAGCCGTCTCATCGGCGCCCTGGAAGATTACATCGTACAGCCTGGCGATCATCTGGAACTGGTCGGCAAGCATACCCGGACAGGCTTTCTGGCACTGCTCGAAGCCAATCCCGGCGTAGACCCCTATCTGCCCCCCCCGGGCACCCGGCTCACTCTGCCGACCCAGATGCTGCTGCCCGACGTGCCGCGAGAAGGCATCGTCATCAACCTGCCTGAACTTCGCCTCTACTACTTCCCCAAGGGCAAGCAGGAGGTGATGGTGCTGCCCATCGGGATCGGTGACATCGGCCGCGAGACGCCGGAGATGACCACCACCGTCATTGCGAAAAATCCCAACCCGACCTGGGTGCCCGGCCCCATGGTCCGCAAGTCCTGGCTGGAGCAGAAGGGGATCGATCTGCCCGCCGTGGTCCCCCCCGGCCCCGACAATCCCCTCGGCAAGTTCGCCATGCGTCTTGGCTATGGCAACAAGGACTACCTCATCCACGGCACCAACAAGGATTTCGGGGTCGGTCTGCGAGTCAGCGCGGGTTGTATCCGGCTGCGCCCGGATGACATCGAAACCCTGTTTGGTCTTGTTCCCGTCGGCACCCCGGTCCGGGTCATCAACCAGCCGGTCAAGATGGCGGTGGAACCCGACGGTCGTCGCTGGCTGGAGGTACACTCCCCCCTCTCCCGCACCGAAGCGGAGATGGCACAGGGGGCGCCGCTGGTACTCTCCCCCGAAGCCGAGCAGTTCATCGCTGCCCCCGACATCGACAGTGCCCGGGTGACCGCCCTGCTCGAGCACAAGAGCGGGCTGCCCAAGCCCGTGAGCGGCTGAAGGCCTGACCACCATGAACAGAACGGGTCATGTGGTTTGCCTGTTGCTTCTGCTGCCTGGCTCCGCGGCGATGGCGGACATCCTCTGGATGCGCAACGGCGATCGTCTGAGCGGGACCATAGAGGAGATCACGGACGAGCAGATCCGTATCAAGCCCGCCTACAGCCAGGCCATGACGGTCCCGCGCCACGCCATCAAACGCTGGCGTCTGGACAAGCAGGAGAAACCCAAGCCGCTCACCAAGACGGGGATCCCCCTGCTGGACTCTCCTGACGAGGCCAATGCCTGGCTGCTGACAGGGAACGGGGATCTCAACATCAAGCTCAAGGAGAACACCAAGAAGACCAACAACGTCAATCTCAAGGTCTCCACCGAGTTTGCCAATCTGGACTGGCGTTACAGCCTGGATGGCGAGTACATCTACGAAACGGCGAACAACATCACCGACAGCCACGAATACAAGCTCAAACCCAAGCTCGACTTTTTCTTCGACGATCACTGGTTCCTGCGCTCTTCCGTCGACATCGATTACAACATGATCGATGCCGGCTATCTGGAGATTGACTATGCTTCCGGCCCCGGCTACCGCTTCTGGAATGACAGGCAACGCCGGCTGGAGATCATCAGCCAGCTCGGCCTGGAGCGGGCCTATTTCAGGCCGGAGGTGTGGAGCAACTCAGACCTGTTTGACGACAGGATCATCAATTACCCCTTCGTCAGCCTGGGTTGGGACTACCGGCAGCCCTTGGCACTCTGGGAAGAGAAGTTCGAGCTGTTTGGCAAGGGCAGTTATGAAAAATTCGTCGATCAACCCTCCCCCTACCTGACCAGAAAACAGTCCGTCAGCGGCAGCCTGGGCCTCAGGTACTATTTCAACGATCACCTGCGCCTCTCCTGGTCAAGCGAACTGGATTGGGACGATGCCTGGCTCGACTACCATGGCCTGAACATGGATGTGAGCGAGAAGGAGTGGCGTCACCTCATCACCCTGGGGGCGAGTTTTTAACCCGCCAGAAACGACACAGGCCCACCGAAGTGGGCCTGTGTTCATGGGTGCAAGACGAGCGCGTCAGAAATAGATCCGGGTGACCGACTCGATGACGCAGCCAGGGCGACGGATCCCCTCGATCTCTATCTTGATCTCCTTGAGGAGCTCGATGCCTCCCTTGATGGGCGTGACACGCGACAGCTTGGTACGGGCGCGGATGTTGCTGTCCACCTTGATAGGATAAGGGAAGCGGACCTGTTCCAGGCCGAAATTCACCACCATGCGGGCGGTCGGGAACTCCGGCGTGCTCTCGTCCACCGAACCGGTCAACTGGGGCAGCAGGGCCAGAGTCAGGAAGCCATGGGCAATGGTGGTCTTGAAGGGAGACTCGGCTGCCGCACGCTCGGGATCGGTGTGGATCCACTGATGATCGCCGGTCACGGTCGCGAACTGGTTGATCAACGCCTGGGTGACCTGCAACCACTCACCCACATGGGTCTCTTCACCGATGCGGGTCTGCAACTCGGCATAGAGTGCCGCCGCTTCGCCTTCGAGCTCCACCACGGGATCCTGCGCCAGGGCAGGCTGGCCATTCGCGACCTGGGTGACTCTGGCAGCCTCTTGCTGGCGGGTATCCTGGGACTCCCCCTGCAGATCCAGCACTCTTCCCAGCAAGGGGTGAAGGTGTGCCTTTTGCTGAAACTCACGCCAGTAGTCGCGGATCGCCGGAGAGAGCCAATCCTTGAGCTCAAAGGGGTGTTGCGCCAGAATTTCGCGCTTGTGCTTCAGAAAATCGACAACTTTCATTTACCGATCCCTATTCGATTCAAAGCCTGTAAAGAGGTCTAACCAGTCCTATTTTATGAAAGTTTCATCAGCAAGTACAAAAAAATCTCGGCGTACACCTGTACCAGGCGCGAGAGTGGTCACTAACATGCGAGCAAACACGGGCAGGAAAACGATTGAATGGAAGGCTGCAAACGAATCAACATCTGATCTGAAAAAGAGACAGGGCCCGTGTCGCCACTGAGCCCCGTCCTCGATCATCTCCCCTGGGCTGTCCACCAGGACTTGCGCTGCCCATCGTCCAGGAAACTCCAGGCGAGGACCCGGCTCACCTTGTTGCCTTGCGCCATGTCGATCACCCTGACATCCTGCGCCCCCACCCGAGCCAACGCCTTTCGTGCGGCAGGCAGGTTTTCCTTTTTCGACACCAGCGAGCTGAACCAGAGGCATTGGCTGGCAAACTCCTTGCTCTGCTCTATCATGGCCGCCAGAAACGCCGCCTCGCCCCCCTCGCACCAGAGCTCGGCCTTCTGGCCGCCGAAATTGAGCACGGGCGCCCCGGCCACTGCCTGGCCCTTGCCCAGGTTGCGCAGCTTTCGCTCCGTCCCCTTGCTCGCTTCCGCCAGAGAAGCATGAAACGGCGGGTTGCACAGAGTCAGGGCAAAGTGCTCCTTCGGCCCCAGGATCCCGCGAAAGACATGCTTGGGGTTACCCTGATGACGGCATGTGATCTGGTTGCCCAATCCATTGCTGGTGGCCAGCAGGGTCGCCGCCTTCACCGACACAGGATCGATGTCTGAGCCCACGAAGCGCCAGCCATACTCCCGGGCGCCCAGCAAGGGATAGATGCAGTTGGCCCCGACACCGACATCCAGCACTCGAACCTGCTTGCCCGTCGGTACGCATCCCGCGCTCTCGGCCAGCAGATCCGCGGCTCGATGCAGGTAGTCTACCCGGCCCGGAATGGGCGGGCAGAGATAGCCGGGGGGCAGATCCCAATGCGCAATGCCATAGTGCAGTGCCAGCAATGCCCGGTTGAGCGTCTTGACGGCGGCCGGATCGGCAAAGTCCAGGGTTCGGGTGCCGTGCTCGTTGGTGAACACGAAAGGCGTCAACGCCGGGGTACGCTGGCAGAGCGCGTCGAAGTCGTAGGGTGCCTGATGGCGATTGCGCGGGTGTAATCCGGTTTTCTGCTGGGGTGTCATGCTGGACCTGCCGAGGATCAAGGGGGCCACACTATAGAGAGTCGACCAGGGAAAGTCTAAACGAGGGTCATAAAAAAACCGGGCCCTGAGGGCCCGGTTCAAGTGAGGTTGGAAAAACAGTCCGTACTGCGAGCCGTTTGTCCAGCCTGACTCAGATGTCTATCCGGCGTGCCTGCCAGAATTTGCTGCGCCAGTAACTGCTGTCGAGCTTGGAGCGTGTCACCCCGGCGCGGGTGGAGGCATGGATGAATTCGCCATTGCCGACATAGATGCCTACGTGATTGAGGCGGCGGTTGATCTTGAAGAAGACCAGGTCTCCTTCGACCAGATCCTGTTTGGAAACCCGAGTGCCTTCATGGACCTGGGAGCGGGTATCACGGGGTAATTCGATGCCGACTGCATTGCGGAACACTTCACGGGCGAAGGCGGAGCAATCGATGCCTCGCTGGCTGCTGCCTCCCATCCGGTAAGGAACGCCGCGCCACTCTTTGTATACGGTCAGGATTTCGTTGACGTCAGGGGTTGGTGAAACTTCGGGTTCAATCACGGGTTCCATCATGGAAACCTCGATCTTGCTCGCGACCTCGGGTTGGGGTGCCGATGCACAACCCACCATTCCGAGCGCGACCAGCAGTAGCATCAGGTGGCGCAATCCTTTATCCCCGCAAAAAGAGTGAAACTTGTTAAAATGCAGCCCGAAAGGGCAATTTATAAGGCAACAGCACCCGACTATATCCAAGAATTCTATCGAGGCAAGCGAAAATCCCAATCGACCTCACATTTTTGCAAGGAAATGCTCTGTTTAGCGCAATTTATGTGATCATGCCCAAACAATATACAATCTTGAAAGCATCGGTTTTAAGCGCATCAAACGGACTGTTATCACTATTTCACCCCCATTTTTAAGTGAAATATTATGCTATCTGCGGATCTCTATTTGTTAAATACGGCAAGCGTTGATGCAGACCTGGTGATCAGGCTGGCATCCGAACTCGCCCCGGATGAACGCCGTCACTGGCACGAGATCCACCAGGCGGGTCGCCAGCATGAGTACCTGCTCGGCCGGGTGCTGCTGCGCCGCCTGCTGGCCGAGCGACTCCATTGCCGGGCCGATGCCCTGACTTTTGGCATCGGTGCGCATGGCAAACCGACACTGCTCAGTCATCGCTGGCAGTTCAACCTCAGCCACAGCGGAGAGTGGCTGGTGATCGCCCTCTGTGAGGAGGGCCCCCTTGGGGTGGACATCGAGATGGGATTGCGTCACCGCCCCATACTGCCGCTGGCCAAACGCTTCTATGCGCCAAGCGAATACCAATGGTTGAACACCCAGCCTCGAGAGGAGCAACATTCGGCCTTCTATCGGCTATGGTCTCGCAAGGAAGCTGTGCTCAAGGCGCATGGCGACGGTATTTCCGCCGGACTCGACAAGATCTGCTTCCTTCCGGAGCAGGCATGGCAGCTCAATAATCATCTCGACAATCGCCACTATGAAATCCGTGACTGGCCCACGGGCAGCGGATGGCTCAGCCTGGCTGCCCCGACCCGCCGGGTCGATGCCCATCTGCTGGATGCACGCTTGAATTCCACCCCGCTGGACCCCATGTTGATCCACACCATTTTTCGAGAGTCAGCCTCATGATCGTCGACATCACTCCCCAGAACTTCCACGCAGAATTGCTCGATGCGTCCATGAAAAAGCCGGTCGTCATCTATTTCCACGCCCCCCAGATGCCGGAGTGCCAGGCCATGACCCCGCAAGTGGAAGCGCTGGTCGGCCCGGCCAATGCGGCGGTGACCCTTGCCAAAGTCGACATGAACGACCCCCAGTTGCAGCCTCTGGCCAGCCAGCTTGCCTTGCGCGCACTGCCCGCGCTGGTGCTGTTCCATCAGGGGCGCCCGGATGAACAGGCCATTCTGGAAGGGCCGCAGGATGAAGCCACATTGCGCCAATATTTCGCCGCCTTTGCCCCCAAAGAGGAGGAGTTACTGCTCGATAAGGCAAAGCAGGCGCTGGAGAACGGGCAAGCCGATGTGGCGCACACCCATCTTGGCCAGGCCCATCGCCTCGCCCCCGAGCGTCACGACATCACGCTCTGGCTGATACAGGCCGCGCTGGATCTCAATCTCCTTGACGAGGCGCAGAGCCTGCTTTCGACCATCCCCATGGTGGCACAGGATGATCATTACCAGACCCTGAGCTCCCGCCTCTCGCTGGCGCTGCAGGCCAGCGACAGTCCTGAGCTACGCGCCCTGGAGCTGCGCCACGCTGAACAGCCGGATGACCATGCCCTCGCCCAGGAGCTGGCGGTGCTCTACAGCCAGGTTGGTCGACAGGAAGAGGCATTGGCCCTGTTGTTCACCATACTCAAACGTGATCTCGCCTTTGGCGATGCCAAGAAGATCTATCTCGATGTGCTGGCAACCATGGGCGCGCACCCGGCGGCGCAGAGTTATCGTCGCAAGCTCTACAGCCTGCTCTATTGAGCGACAGGAAAATCAGAAGAGGGGATGCCGATTCGTCGGCATTGCCTTGTCAGGCGGGTTTCAGCGGGGAAACGCGGTAATTTGATGAATTTCAGGCAAAAAAAATGGCGCATTGAAATGCGCCATTTTTTCGCATGGATTACTTCTTGTAGGAAGTAGCCATGTTGTCGATGCGCTGGTTAGCACGCATAGCTTCTTGCTTGGCTTCTGCAACATCAGCAGCGATCTTGGACTGATCAGCACGAACAGCGCTAACATCTTGAGCCAGTTGGTCAACTTTGTTAGACAGATTCTGAACGGAAGTTTCCAGTTCGCTGGTGTTTGCACAACCGCCCAGCAGAGCGGACAGACCAACAACACCTACCAACAACATTTTTTTCATTTTTAAAAGCTCCCTTTAACTCGCCAGACGTTTAGCAAGCGGCGTGATTATGGCACAAAAAAATCATAGTTTGGATAGGCCTCATCACAGATAAATGCGTTAAAACCCTCATTTTTTTTTAGCTGCACACTTTCCGTACAAACTTTAAGCAAAAATGAGTGTCCCTGGATGAGGTTCGCACAAAGCGTAACCAAAATTTGGGCTTATTACAATTTCGTATGAGGCTCAGGCTGAACGTTCTGACAGCAATTGACGATATTGCACCAGATCTTCGATGGTCAGGACCGGCATCCGGTGCTGGCGACCGAAGGCCACCAGGTCCGGCAACCTGGCCATGGAGCCATCTTCCTTGGTCAACTCGCACAATACTCCGTAAGGTTTGAGCCCGGCGAGCTGCATCAGATCGACGGTCGCTTCGGTGTGACCACGGCGGGTCAGCACCCCACCCGTGCGGGCGCGCAGCGGGAAGACATGGCCGGGTCGATGCAGATCGGAGGGCCGGGCACCGTCGGCGATGGCCGCACGGATGGTGGTGATGCGATCGGCGGCGGACACCCCGGTGGTCACCCCCTGCGCCGCTTCGATGGTCACAGTGAAGGCAGTCTGATAGTGGCTGGAGTTGGCCTCCACCATCATCGGCAGCTCGAGCTGGCGAACCCGCTCGTCGGTCAGACAGAGGCAGACGATGCCGGAGCACTCGCGGATCATCATGGCCATCTGCTCGTTGGTCATGGTTTCTGCGGCAAAGATGAGATCGCCTTCGTTCTCACGATCTTCATCATCGGCCACCAGCACACCCTGACCGGCACGCAGGGCGGCCAGCGCGGCTTCGACGCGAGCAATGGGATCACCGAATTCACTGAGTAGAGACTGATTCATGGTAAGACTCCTAAAAAAGACAAGGACCAGAATCAGGGCATGGAAAGGCAGACAGAAGTAGCCATGCGGCGGCCAACCCGGCAGGGTCTGGCCAGCAATATCTGTCTTATCCTCTTTCATCCGGACTATGACCGTCGGCTCCGGCATCTCACCGGATCTGCTGACCCCGTCCCGGATGAATGCCGGGTCGGGCGCTCGCGGGCTCCCCGAGTCACATCGGGATACCGCCGGTGGGGAATTTCGCCCCGCCCTGAGAATAAGCGCAGACAGCCTAAAGAAAAAAGACGCAGGATGCCAGCCAAAAACCCATCAAAGACAAACCGGGTGCTGGCTGCACGGCAATTTTCGCGCGAGCACCACCCGATACACGGCGCGCTGTCCTTTCTGATTTCGTTTGTGGCATAGTGCCAGCAAAAACGCGCGCGCCCGCGCAGACCGGGTGCCAACATCACAAACGGAATCATGACAGAGATGGAAAAGAAAATACTGCTGACCGATTGCCCCGACGCCAAGGGTCTCATCGCCAAGATCACCAACATCTGCTACAAGCACCAGCTCAACATCAACAAGAACGACGAGTTCGTGGATCACGAAAACGGCCGCTTCTTCATGCGCACCGAGCTGGAAGGGCGCTTCAACGACGAGACCCTGCTGGCCGACCTCGATGATGCCCTGCCTGCCGGCGCCCAGCGTCGTCTCGTCAAGGCGGGCAAGAAGCGCATCGTCATCCTGGTGACCAAGGAGACTCACTGCCTCGGCGACATCCTGATGAAAAACTATGCCGGCGCCCTGGACATGGACATCGTCGCGGTCATCGGCAACTACGACACCCTCGCCGAGCTGACCGGCAAGTTCGACATCCCCTTCCACTGCGTGAGCCACGAGGATCTCAGCCGCACCGAGCATGAGGAGCAAGTGCGCACGCTCATTGATGGCTACCAGCCGGATTACGTCATCCTGGCCAAATACATGCGTGTGCTGACCCCAAGCTTCGTGGAAGCCTATCCGCGCAAGATCATCAATATCCACCACTCCTTCCTGCCTGCCTTCATCGGTGCCCGCCCCTATCGTCAGGCCTTCGACCGCGGGGTCAAGCTGATTGGTGCCACCGCCCACTTCGTCACCGACGATCTGGATGAAGGCCCCATCGTCGAGCAGGACGTGATCCACGTCGATCACACCTTCAGTGCCGATGACATGGCCAAGGCCGGACGCGACGTGGAGAAATCCGTGCTGAGCCGGGCGCTGGAACTGGTGCTGAACGAGCGGGTCTTCGTCTACGGCAACAAGACCGTCGTGTTCAAGTAAGCGGCTGCGCGCCCCCAGAAAAAAGGCTCCCGAGGGAGCCTTTTTCATTGCGCGGCACTCACGGGTGCAGCGGCAGACCATTGACGGTCACGGCCCCTTTGTCGAGCTTGAGCTCGGCCTGAAGCTGTGACTCCTGCGCCTTCAGATATCCCATGGCAGTGAATTGCTCCAGCATGGGGGCCAACTGGGGAACGGCCTGGCCCAGCTTCTCCCCAAGGTGGGCATGAAGCAGACCGGAGAGTGCCTGCATCCCCTCCTCGCTGCCCATCAACTGTGCCAGGGTGGTGGGCGCCAGCTTGGCCTCCCCTTGCAGGCTGACAGGCTCACCGTTCAATCGCGCACTCAGATCCGCCAGTTCCAGCGTGGCCCCTCTCTGGAGCATCTTGTCCAGCGCTTCCTGGATGGCCGCTTCGTCCACCCGTTTGCTGCTGGCCTCTTGCAGCGTCTGATACCCCTCGAGATCCAGCCCCTTGAGGGAGAGATCCAGATTTCCCTGGGTCAGCGCGAGCCGGTCTTCCTCGCTCTCCATGTTGAGGGTCGCCACCTTCATCTGATAGCGAGTGGAGAGCGTCTGAAGATCGTCCCCCGCCAGCTCGGTGGCCGTGGTCAGCCCCTCCAGCGTGATCTTGACGTTCCCCGGCTGGGTCAGGGTGAAGGCCGTGAGGGTCGCATCGCTGCGGGGAGAGAGCCAGAGCCCGCTGATCTCGGCCATGTCGGCACTGCCCTTGAGATCCGCCAAGGCCAGATCTGTCTTGCTCTGGGCATCGTGGACCGTCATCCCCAACCAGTGGGCGGTGAGATGGCCATTGCCGTCGAGATCCCCGCGATAGTCGCCGTTCAAGGGCAGGAAGGTGAACTCGTTGAGCCCCTCCTTGACCTTGAAGTCACTCACCCAGAAGCGGGAACTGTTGCTCATGGTCCAGAGGCTGCTCGCCGATTCTGCCCCCAGTTGCCACTGCTGCATCCCCAGAGAGGTCAGGATGGGCGCCAGCGTGCCCTGTGCGGTATCAAGCTGGAGGTGGCTCTTGATATAGAGCGGCAACAGGCGGCTGTTGAACGCGAACTGCATCTCGATGGGTTCGCTTCCCGCCAGCTGGGGATCAAAACTCGCCAGCGTCTGGGGCGGCACCACCACCTTGAGCACGCCGTCGCGGGTGAACAGATTCTCCGTCTCCGGGCTCCAGGTGACCTCGATCCCGCTCTCCTGCTGCGCCCTGGCGATCTGCTCGGCCAGGATCCGGTCGAACGTATTGCCCGTGTACCAGCAGGCGCCAAGCCCTCCCACCACCAACACGGCTCCGACGGCCAAGGCCACTTTTTTCTTCATCAGTTCTGTTTCTCCACAATGGTTCAATGGCGGGTGCATGGGCGCACTCTACGGGGAGGATGGGCATCAACACAAGCCAGACAACGGCTTGGGGCCAACGCTCTGGCTGTCACAGCAGGGGGCTGAACAGGTAGAAAATGTTCTCAAGCAATTTTTTGTACCAGGGGCGGGCACGCCACCTGGTCAGTGACATGGGGGTCGCCTCCAGCATGTAGCCCTGCACCAGCTGGTTCATCTCGGCGACAAACACCGGGTTGTCGATGAGCAGGGTGATCTCGAAATTGAGCCAGAGACTGCGCCGGTCGAGGTTGACCGTGCCCACCAGGGCGAAATCATCGTCCACCAGCACGCTCTTGGTGTGCAGCAGTCCGGCATCATAGCGGTATATCTCCACTCCTGCCGCCAGCAGATCCTCCATGAAGGAGTTGCTGGCGTGGTTGGCCATCAGTGAGTCGTTGCGCGCAGGCAGAACTAACTGCACCAGCACGCCGCGGGCCGCCGCCGAAGAGAGGGCCGCAGCCAGCGGATCGTCCGGCACGAAATAGGGGGTGGTCAGCACCAAATGATGACGAGCCTGGTAGATGGCGAGCAGCAGGCTCTGCTGGATGCAGTCACCGCCGACGAAGGGGCCGGAGGGAATGAGCTGGGCCCGATAGTTGGTCTGTGGCCAGGCTTCCGGCTCATGTTGCAGACTGTCGAGCAGCCGTTCGCCGGTCTCCATCTCCCAGTCCCAGACGAAGGTGGACCACATCAACGGCACCACGGGGCCCTGCACCCGGATCATGATGTCGACCCACTGGCCGACCCCGGCATCCTGCTTGAAGAAACGGGGATCCACCATGTTCATGGAGCCGGTGTAACCAACCTTGTCATCGATCACCACCAGCTTGCGGTGCATGCGCAAGTCCTGGCGCTGAAACGGGATACGCCAGGCGCCGACCGGCAACACTTCCACGACTTTGACACCAGCGGCACGCAGGGTTTTAGGCCAGGAGGAGCGGAAGAAAGTCTTGCTGCCGATGGAGTCGAGCAAGACACGACAATCCACGCCGCGTGCCGCCACCTCCATCAACGCCTCGCATACCTCGTCCACATCCCCGCCGGGGTGCCAGATGTAGAACTCCAGATAACAGGATTGGGAGGAGCCCCGGATGTCGCGCACTATCTCCTCTACGATGCTCTTGGGCTTGTGCAGCAGGGTCATCCGGTTGCCCGAGAGCATGGGCATGGCCAAGCGCCCCTGGATAAGATCGTGGAGCGGGCGTGCCTTGCTGCCCACCTCGCAGCAGTGCTGGGGGAAGAGGCGCGCGAGCTGGCGGATCCAGATGGCGTAAGGACGGTACATGGCCTGGGCCCGCTCCGCCCGCTTGCGACCGAGGCGAATCTCGCCAAACAGCACGTAGAAACCGACCCCGGCGAAGGGGATGGCATAGATGAGGGCCAACCAGGCGAGGGATACCCCGATGGGACGTCGCTTCATCACCACCCGCAGGGAGATCCCTGCCACGATCACGGTGTGAAACAACAGCAACAACCAGCCGAGAAAGCGGGAAAACAGCAACTGAATGTCGTATTCCAGACCGTCGAGCAAGGCGACTCCTTGGTGTATTGGACAGATGGCACGGGCAGACCCCACAGGGTCGGGATGGTATGCTATGGGGCACACCCATTCTATCAGGTCGTTAGCATGATCCTGCAATCTATGCTGCTGAGTCTGGCCATGCTAGGTCAAGGCTCATATGACATCAATGAGCAGCAGATAAATCAGTACCTGCAGTCCCAGGTGCAAGTGGACAAACAGCTGGAATTGCCCGGCATCATCAAGGCCCATGTGCAACTCGAGCAGAGCGATGTGCAGATTGGTCGCCAGAGCCCGGATACCGCCAGGGTGTTTGGCAAAGGCAAGCTGAAAATCGCGCTCCCGGATCAGACCGAGTACGACGCGCGCCTCAACATGACCTATGAGGCGAGGCCTCGCTACGACAAGGCCAGGAGTGCGCTCTTCCTCGACAACATGAAGCTCATCGATTACAAGCTGGAGCCTGCCGCGGCGGAACAGAAGTTTGGTTTCATGCTGAGGATGCTGCTGCAGAGCATGGAGAAACGGCTGGAGACCCAGCCTGTCTACAAGCTGGATGACAAGGATCCCAATCAGGCCTGGCTCAAGGAAAATCTGCTGGGGCTGGAGCTGTCACCAGGCAAGATCCACCTGCTGACCAAACCCCAATAAGACGTCAGTTGAAAACAGGCGCCTTCGCCTGGCGCACCAGCAGCTCGATCTGGTAACCCTGTTCGTGCTGCTGGTGATAGAGAGAGTGGAGGGGCCCGTCGAGTTCATGCAGGGGAAGGTGGTCAAATCCCGCCTTGAGGTAGAAGGGTTTCTCGAACGGCAGGGCATGACAGATCACGGGCTTGTCGGAAAGATCGCGGCAGGCATGTTGCAGCAAGCGGGACCCCAGCCCCAGGGACTGGTAGTGAGGGAGCAGACGAAAGCCGCACAAGTGGTAATAATCCTGTTCATCGCGCAGGCGCACCGCCCCCACCAGCCAGTGCGCGTCACGGACCACAAAAATCCGTTCTGCCAAATCCGGCACATAGTGGGAAAACGTCGTCTCGTAATAGTCTCTGATGAGGGAAAGATCCGCATCACAGTACTCTTCGAATCTGAGCTCCATCGCTCGCCTGCTTGTCATGCCCATTTCGCTCTGGCCATACCGGCCCTCTCCTGCTCGCTCGCTGGCTCCACGAAGAGATCAGACCAGAGTGGAGCAACAGCAAGATAACACGCCTTTAACTTACAAAAAAGCCAATAACTCGATGGAAAAGACGAGGTTGCGATCATCCGCCCCTTGACGCCATGAGCCGCGCCCCTTGTCCTGAGTGAGCACTCAGGTGGGACGTCCCTCTGCCATCACATTTCCAGCCTCCCCTGTTCACGGGCACTTGTTCTGCGCCATCCCGAATGCTTTACTCAACGTGGCTAACGAGGCTTAAGGAGCAAGCCGTTGAAAGCATGGATGTTGCTGGGCATGATGCCGCTGTTTTCCCACGCAGCCCCGGCTCAGATACCGCCGCCGGCAGAGGTGGTGATCCTGACCCCGGAGACGGCTGTCTCCTCCCCGGTTCCCACGCTGCGTACCGTGGCGCTCACCACGGCGCCGCTCCCCTCCCCTGAACCCGCCAAGCCTGCAAGCCGTCAGATCCAGGTCTACAAGTCGGTACAAAAGAACGGGGTCATACGCTATTCCGACATGATGCCGGAGCAGGGTCACTACGAACTGCTGCTGTTCAACGACTGCTATGCCTGCGATCCGGCGTCCAAGGTCAACTGGCACACGACAGGCCTCTTCCTCTATGACTACGCCAGCACTATACAGGCGGCAGCCAAGACTTATCAGGTCGAGCCTGCCCTCATCCGGGCGCTGATCCATGCCGAGTCCGCCTTCAATCCCCTGGCCGTCTCCCGCAAGGGCGCCATGGGACTGACCCAGCTGATGCCCGCCACGGCGCGCGAGCTCGGGGTCGGCAACGCCCTGCTGGCGGAGCAGAACATCTTTGGCGGGGTGAAATACCTGGCGGGTCTGCTCAAGCAGTATGACGGCAATGTGGCCCTGGCCACCGCCGCCTACAATGCAGGCGCCGGTGCGGTGCAAAAACACGGCGGCATCCCTCATTGGCCGAAACCCGGGCCTATGTGGAACGAGTCAAGCTGCTGCATCAGCGCTACAAAGAGATGCTGAGCGCCAAGGGACTGTGATCATGCCGTACCCTATCGTCAGCATGGCGCCCTGCCCGGTATTCCTTCAGGCATAAAAAAACACGCCCGGGGGCGTGTCGATACCACACGTTAACTAGCAACACATCACTCTTTCGTGGCGATCACACGATAGGCCAATGCACCCAGAATGGCACCGACAATGGGGGCAACCCAGAACAGCCAGAGCTGGCCCACGGCCCAGTCACCGACAAAAAGCGCCACGCCAGTGCTGCGCGCCGGGTTGACCGAGGTGTTGGTCACCGGAATGCTGATGAGGTGGATGAGGGTCAGGCACAGACCGATGGCGATGGGAGCAAACCCGGCCGGCGCACGGCTGTCGGTGGCCCCCATGATGACAAACAGGAAGAAACCGGTCATCACCACTTCACACACCAGTGCGGCCAGCAGGCTGTAACCACCGGGGGAATGCTCGCCATAGCCGTTGGAAGCAAAGCCTGCGCTCACATCAAAACCCGCCTGTCCGCTGGCAATGACATAGAGCACGCCACCTGCCACGATCCCGCCAAGCACCTGGGCCACGATGTAGGGCAGCACGTTGGAGGCCGGGAAGCGACCACCAGCCCAAAGTCCGACGGTCACGGCCGGGTTCAGGTGGCAACCCGAGATATGACCGATGGCATAGGCCATGGTCAGCACGGTCAGGCCGAACGCCAGGGCCACGCCCAGCAGGCCAATCCCCACATTGGGGAAGGCAGCAGCCAGCACGGCGCCCCGCAGCCCCCCAGCACCAGCCAGAAGGCTCCCATAAATTCAGCAGCAAAAGGTTTCACTCTTGTCTCTCCCATGATGATTAACACGAGAGCCAGAAAGGCTCATACGGACACAGTTATTGAACAGGCGCCATATTATGGGAGTGTGGCGGAGCAAGACGAAACCGACCCGGCTCATCGCGGATATGTGATGAATGTCACAAGTTATTGATAAAGTAGAAAGATATTCATCCGCTCGGTGCGCTTCTCCATGGGAGTCCCATCGAGGGATGCGACAGATTGTGACCCGACCAGCGATTTTGCCAGCAGCTCCCCGCGCTCCCCTGCCAACACCAGAAGCCCTCCCCCGGGGATCAGCGATAACGGCCGCGCACCGATCCGCTGGCCCGCCCAGCCATGCGAATGAGGCTCTGACTGGTGTGGAAGTGGCAAAGCGCCACCCCGAGGGCATCCGCCGCATCCGCCTGGGGGGTGGCAGAGAGCTTGAGCAGATGAGTCACCATGTGCTGCACCTGCTCCTTGGCTGCGCCACCGGTGCCCACCACCGCCTGCTTGATCTGGGTGGCCGAGTACTCGCTCACCGGCAGCAGGGCGTTGACCGCCGCGACGATGGCACTTCCCCTGGCCTGGCCGAGCTTCAGGGCCGAGTCCGCGTTGCGCGCCATGAAGACCCGCTCGATGGCGAACTCGTCCGGCTTGAACTGGGTGATGATCTCGCTCACCCCGTCATAGACCTGCTTCAGGCGAGACGGCAGCTCCCCCAGATCGGTGCGGATGCAGCCCGATCCCAGGTATTCCGCCTTGCCCGCGACGATGCGAATGACCCCGTAACCGGTGATGCGCGAACCGGGATCGATCCCCAGAATGATGCTCATGAACGGAATACCCCGCCCACTGCGGTCAGCCATCTCATCTTCGACACCTTCTTCATTGCGATCTCTTGCCCTGCAGCTCTTGATGGCCGCCAAGATAACAAACCCGCCTTCGCTTGGCTCGCTCGCTGGCACCTTTCCCGGCTGACTGCGCAAGGAGCCACCATCTCATACAGTGCTCTGCCGCTTCTCTGGCCAGTGATGCCTGCCGGCGTCACCAGCCCCTTGCCTCCGGGTCATCCCTTTGCCAGGGCGACGAGGCGCTCCGCCAGTCGATGGCTTTTCAGGTAGCTCTCGACCAGCGCCCCGTCTGCCCGCCCGACGTCAATCTGCCCATACCAGTGCTCGAGCATGGCGACAAAGCCTCGGCTCGCCAGCACGGGCTGCCAGTCGCCCGGAGCCAGAGTCTGCACTGTGTTGTCTCGCGCAAGCAGGCCACGGGTGCAATTCTCGATATGCAATGAGAGGTTGTCGCCATAGGCATCGATGCGCTCCTCGGTCATGCCGGCGCTGCGATTCATGCTGCCGCTCACCGCCATCTGCCCGCGCTGCCAGGCAACGCTCACCCCGGCCAGCAGCTCGGGCTGCTCACTGCTGCGTCGCAGCACCGCATGCAGCTCCCCGTCCGGCTCGCCGCCATAACAGCAGAGGCTGTCGAGCACATGGATACAGTCGTCGAACAAGAACTGGCGAGGCGCCCCCGGCAGGGCGTGCCTGTGCTTTTGCCAATGGAGCTCGGTCAGCGGCTGGCCGCGTGCGGCGGCCATGGCGGGCAGATAGCGACGGTTGAAGCCCACAAACAGCGGGCAGTCCCTAGCGATGGCGAGATTGGCGAGCGCCTCCACCTCTCCTGCGTTGTCACACAGCGGCTTGTCCACAAAGGTGGGAATGCCTGCACGCAGGCACAGCTCCGCCAGTTTGCCGTGCACGGCGGTGGCTGCGTGGATCATCACCGCATCAGGTCGGCTCGCCAGCAGCGCATCGACCTCGGTAAAACACTCGCCAATCCGGTACTGGCGCGCCAGTTTGCCGAGCACCGAGGGACTCCGGGTACAGAGCAGCGGGGTGACTCGCTCGTCGTTTGCAAGCAGCGGCAGATAGGCCTTCCGGGCGATATCGCCAAGGCCAATCAGGGCAATGCGCATGGGCACTCCTCTCAAGGGGATAACCAGATAACTGCCTGCACGATCTCAGGATTTCCCTCGCAGATCCAGCCTTGGCGCATCTCGCTCCAGGCGCCTTCTGATGCAATGCGGCATCGCCCCGCGACACCCTGGCCACCTTCCTCCATCGCAGCAAACCCCGGCGGCGCTTGAGCGGCAAACCGCGATAGCAAAACAGGCAGGGCGACAACAGTCGCCCTGCCTGTTACACCCGCACACACCACCGCACTCGGGCGATTGGCGCTCTTCTCACGTCGAGTTACTCTGCCGATCCGGCCTGCTCTTTGGCATCCCGCCACTTGCCAATCCTGGCGCCCAGCTCGGCGCAAAGCATGGCGCTGACCATGGCACCTATCATCCGGGTCATATCCGACATCTCTGTTGCAACCGGAAGCAGGGGCACGATCAGGTTAAAGGCGATGAGCCCCATCACCAGCCCGAGCCCGCTGCCAATCTTCTCTCTTCGGGATCGCGTTGTTATCGCCATCTGATTGCTCCTGACCAAACCCTTTCGACAATATTATCAAACAATGCGTTCAACAGAGGTCTTGCAATGCTTCGAACTGCCTGTGCCCCACTCTATAAACTGTTATCAGACATATTTATCGACAATTAATCCATTATATAAACGGGCTGCCAGACGTTATTCTGCCCATGAACATTATTTCGCCAGCACTGTCAGTGGGGGCGACCACATACTTCCCCCAACAGCCCTCATCCTCAATAGCGATAATCGGCCTGCGCCTTTCACAAACCACAAGAGCGTCGCCATATCGCTCTTTGTGTTCAGCGTCGGGGAGATGGGCAAAGATATTGGAAAGTCGATGTTTTTCCTATGGTTGCATCACTTTTCCACTCGCATGATCAGGTTCGTTTGGCTTATCATAGCCACTCGATACCTATTGAACCGCATAGATAATTGCCTCTTCTGACACTCAGGACATATCAGACACAGCCGCTTGCGAGAATGAGCACGCCTGGCGCCGATATTAAACATCAGCCCGCGTTAATATCTCTTATATCAGCAAGTGTCGATATTTCACTCCACCCGAAGACGCTTTTCTCTGGCCTCACTGGCATGTCTGAATCTCGCTATTAAATATAAATGGCAAGGAATCGCTATGGATAAATCGTTTCGTCTTGCACCTCTCAGCTGTGTATTGATTGCCGCCGTGGGTTGCAGCTCTCAGCAGATGCAGAATTTCAAATCCACGGTCAATGATATCGGCAAGGATTACGGCATGCCGGTGCTTTGTGGGGCTGGCATGATTGCAGGAGGGGCTGCGGGCTACGCCATCAACGGGAAAAAAGGGGCTGTCGCGGGGGTTGCCCTCGGTGGGGCGCTGGGCTGCGCAGCAGGCTATATGTGGCAGTCCAGGCTACAAGAGCTTGACCGGATAGCAAAGGAAGAGAATCTCAACATCGCTACCGAGAAACTGACCGTTGCCGAGCCAGCCGCAGTGACCGGTGTCCCTCAGGACGCCGGCCTTGTGGCCCAGATCCCCGATTCCGGCATGTTCTCGAGTGGTTCTGCCCAGCTCACAGAAAGCGGCCTGCGCGTGGTCACGAAACTGGCCCAGCTCTATGCCAAACCCGCAGCCGCAGACGCCTCGGATCAGCGCCGTATCCTTCTCGTCGGCCACAGTGACGCCACCGGCCCTGCAGAACTCAACCTGCGACTCTCCGAGCAACGTGCGCGAGCCGTCGGCAAGGTCCTGGTCGCATCGGGGATCCCGGCCTCTTCCATTTACTATCAAGGCGCGGGTTCGTCGCGTCCCATCGCAGACAACAGCGACCCCTTGCTTCGCGGTCAGAATCGCCGGGTCGAAATTGTAGAACTGGCGAACGAGCAGGCTCTGGTCATGCGGGCCCAATCCGAAGAGAACAACACCCGCTATCTGCGTTATGGCGCTTCCGATACGGCCAAGCCTCGTGTGGCTGCGACCAAACCGGCGGCTCAGTCCGCAAGCGGTTCAAGCAAGGTGGCGGCCACGTCGCAAACCGCCCCTCGCCAACCCGCCGCCAAGCAGAGCGCCTCAAACACCAGCACGACCAAGGCCCTGCCCAATGCCAAGGCCGCAGTGGACTTCGGCGGCAAGCCTGCCGGCACCTATCAGTGGAACATGGCCCAGAACATCAAACCCAAGGCGAGTGGTTTTGCACTGATCAGCAGCGCATACGCAAGCGACATGCCGATGTCGAGCTGTGAGGCAGATAAGCCACGCAGTGCAGGCCAGGTACTGAGCATGGCAGACGACAAGCCTCTCCCGCGCCATGCCACCAAGGAGTACATGCCCGGCTATAACAATCGCGTCTGGGCCAATACCGTCAACGGCCACCTGGTGACTGTCTCTCCGGTTTCCATCTTGCGTGACAACGCCCAGGTCGATCGTCAACCGATCCTGCAAGTCGTTCAGGGTTACAAATCCTCGAATCAGAAGAAGCCCCAGACCCTCAAGGCGGTGGCCAACACCTATGAGGGCGAGAGTGAGGTGCTATACCGCGTCTTCACCAGCGATCCCAAGGCGTCGGTGTCCTGCATGGACCTCGTGTTCAGCAAAGGCAACGCCAAGGTCAGCCAGGGAGCCCTGTTCTACCCGGCAGGTTCCGAGGCTTATGTGGCTTCGTACCTGCCCATTCCCGCCACCCATTCCAAATAAGAAAACGGAGAAACTTAGTGGAAGACTTTTCTTTGGCAGCGCTCAAGACGCTGATCCTCGCCAACCAGATGCTGACCGTTGGCATTGTTTCATTCCTCGTCAGCGCCGTGGTGGTGTGGCGGCATTGGGAGCATGTCTCCTACTTCCTGATCCGGGTATGGCACAGCCTGCCGCTGATCGGCACAGTGGCCCGTCTCGCCCGCAAGCCGGCCTCGGTCGATGGCGATGGCTGGATCAACCATGAAGTGACCCTGTCGAATGTGTACTACCGCGAATACAAGAAGCATTTAAAGGGAACAGATGCCTACAACGCCTCCCTCGACTACCTTGCCAAGGCAGGAGAGGCCGGCCGCTCCCCGCGCCCGGCGTGGGTGCTTGCTCTGGTACTGGTGCTGGTGCTGGTCGAGGCAATGGGCTTTGCCTACGTGCTGGCAGGCTGGATGAACATGGATGCCTCCACCAATGACCGTCATCTGCTGGCAGCCGCGACGGCTCTGTTGCTCGCCGTTGCATCCGCATTCCTGGCTGAAGTGGCCGGACACTCCCTGCATCACAACAGCCTGATCGCCCGAGCGCGCCACTGGTGGCAAGGGGAAGAGCCCTCAAAACGCTCCCGTACCCTCAAGGCAAACAAGGCCATCAATCTGGAAGATTCCTTCTCGGACTCTGACAAACCTGACTACGAGCAGCTGCTGGCCCGCCTGAAAGACGTGAATTCAGGTGTCAGCCGCAAGTTTGTCTGGCTGATTGTCTGTGCTTCGTTTGTTGCCTGCATGGCCGTGGGCGCCTTCGTGGTGCGTTCAGCCACCCTCGACAGCATCGAAACCGAGATGGTCAACAACATGCGCGCCGAAACAACGGCACAGAGTGACAGCAGCATGGGGTCGCCGTTTGATCTGCCGGAAGAGTCTCAAGCCATCAACAACGAGGCGGAAGAGGCCACCATCGAAGACAAGATGCAGGCCATCCGTGAGGCCAGCCTGACCACCTACGTCATGCTGTCGCTCATCTACATCGCCATCCAGGGGATCAGCATCTGGCTTGCCAGCAAATACCACTTTGCGGGCACCCATTCCAAAACAGCCTGGCGTCTGACACACGAATACGCGACCGCCGAAGAGATGCTGGACGCGATGGACCAGCAACGCACCGCCATTGCCAGCCATGCCGATGACAAGCTCCGCCGCTTGCAGACCCTGTTGTCGAGCCGTGACCATACCAACTCGGGTGTGCTGGGGGCGCTGGAAGGGGAGAAATCCGCCCATCGCAATTTCCTGGCCTTTATCGAGTACAAGGCAGGCACCGTGCCGCCCAAGCCGGCCCCTCAGGCGGCCCCCCAGGTCGCACCGGCAGCGCAAGCCGAGCCGGCACCCGCCGTACAACCGGCCGTTGCGCAGGCAGAGGCGGCTCTCCCGCCCACCACTGACGCCCCCGGCCAGACCGGCGCTGCCGTCAAGGCCGCCGATTTCCATGATGTCACTGGCCTGCCCGAAGAGAGTCTGGCAGCAGCCAGCCGCGCACTGGGGGTGGACGAAGCGCAGTTGCGTGATATCCGTGAACAGCAGATGGCCCTCAAGACCCTGGGCCTCTTTCCCACCAAGCAGAGCGCCTAATCGTGAAGATCACCCAGGTATTGCTACTGGCGTTGACGCTGCCTTGTGCAGCGTTGGCGGCCGAGCGTAACGACATACAGAGCTGCTATGAGCGCAATGGCCTGACCGACATCAAGCCTGCGGGCACCGGTCGCGAACTGGTGGTCATCATCGACCAGACCATTCCGATGCCTGACGATCTGCAACGCAGCAGTTGGGGGCAGATAGAGCGGTTCGTGCAGGCTGGCGATCGCGTCAAGCTCTATACCTTCTCCGCCTTCTTGCCTGGCGAATACCTTCGCCTGGCCTACGCGGGGCAACTGGATATGCCGCTGGAAGGGGAGATCCGGGACGATGTCAGCATGCGCAAATTGCGCGGCCTGGACACCTGCCTGACGACGCAGACCAAGGTCTTTCGTAACGGCTTTGGCAAACAGTTCGTGAAAGCACTGCGTGATGCCCGCCAGGACATCCCCAAGAGCGAGATCATGAACTCGCTGCGCAAGGTGGGTGAAGATATGAAGGCCGAGCAAGGCGTCAATGACCGCGTCGTGTTCCTCATTTCGGACATGCTGGAGCACTCCGATTACACCAGCTTCTATGCCACCAACAAGATCAAGCAGCTCAATGTCGGTGACGAGCTCAAGCAGGCCAAGAGCAAGGGGCTGTTTGCCGATCTGCAAGACGCTCGCGTCTACGTCACGGGCGCCGGGCTGGTGACCGACGCGGTGAAACACGCCTATCGTTCCGGCAAGACCATGGATGCACTCGGTGACTTCTGGTCACAGTACTTCGAGCACTCCCATGCCACCCTGGTGAACTTCGGCGCCCCCAGCCTGAGCACGGACTTGCAATAACCGTCACGTCACAGGCAGAGCACGCGCTTCTGCCCATCACACAAGGGCGACCAACTGGTCGCCCTTGTTATTTATTGCCAACACTGCCCCCCTTCGAGATATAGGCCAACCCGCCCCTTGGCATCAGGTTTGGTCATGTGAGCCAAAGGTGGGTCCCCATATTTGCCGACTCTCGTAAAAGATCCCCAAGGGACGTCGTCATCTCCCCCCTTCTCCATGGACCGAGCAAGATAAGCTCCCTTTTTATTTGGGACAGCCATCTTTGTGTACGGATTGTTCCATTGGAGGAACCATATCACCCACTCTGTTTCACTGATGCAAAAATCACCTGCTCAAGCAACACCCACGGTGTCGCAGCGTTGTGAAAAAACGGCCTGATAACAAAGGGCCGATAGCCCCTTTTCCCCAACCCGCCTTATCAGGACAGCCATATTTTGGAGAAAGAGTTATCAAGACAGCCATCTTTTAGAGAAAGCTCTCATCCAGCGCCCAGCACAACTCGTCATCCAGCATTTGCGATGGTATTTGTGGAACTCGGGGGGATTAAAGAGAATGTCTTGGCATCGATGACGCCAATTCATGGCGCCTTATCAGGACAGCCACCTTTTGGAGAAAGCCTTCATCCAGCGCCCAGCACAACTCGTCATCCAGCATTTGCGATGGCATTTGTGAAACTCGGGGGATTAAAGAGAATGTCTTGGCATCGATGACGCCAATTCAGATGCGATCACACAGGCGGGGTGCTGGCGCGATACCGGACGTTGCTATGACACAAGTATTCATCACTCAAAGGGATGGTTGATGACATCGTCGCTGGCCACAGTGCCAGGCAAACTGCTGACAATGCTCTTTGTCACCCACCACTCTGATACCCTGGCGCCGAAACAGCGTCACTTGCTTGAGCCAGCGCTGCGTATTCCGGTGAAGTTGAACAGTGATTCCGGAATCTGTGAACACCATTTCCGGAAAGTATGCGGACAGGGATTCTTCGAGCAGAAGCTGAGCTTTGAGGGGAGGCATCTTTTCGACTCACTGAACAAGCCAGCAGCCAAGCGCAGCGCGGCAGTTGTGGAACCAAGACGTTGGAACAGGACGGTTCATCTGACATCAGAGTACGTGCACTGAGGTGTCCGGAATCGGTGTACACGCAAGCCGGAATCAGCGTTCATTTTAAACCGGAATAGGTGTTCATTTTCGACCGGAATATGCAAGCGCACCTCGTCCAACCCCAGCCGCACCAGGATGGGGGCAAGAGAAGCCGGGATATGACCCCGTTTGTCCACTCGGATGGCGCGACCTGTCCAGTCCACCAGCATCAGGTAATCCGCAAAGGCATATGGCAGGCTATCGGGTCGCGCGTCGTGCGCGAATGGCAACAGCAACGGCGGCAATGGGGCGGCGGACTGCTCGCCATCGAGACGCTGCTTGAGGCTGGTGTAATCGCTCTGTTCAGGCCGGTCGGACAATCCCGCTCGTATCGGATTGAGATCAACATAGGCCATGCAGGCCAGCAGGGCTGATTCGGTGAGCAAGGCCTGGCTCTTGAAGCGCCCTTCCCAGAAATGGCCCTTACAACCATCTTCCCGATTGGCCTGCCGAGCCAGGTTTTCGTTGAGCAACCGCACAAACCAGCTGATGGAATGTAACCGCTCCCGCCACTGCCCTATCAGTTGTTGCACCACGGCCAGTTCGGGCTCAATCAGGGATTCCCCCTGATACCAGCGTCGTACCAGCAGCGGCCACTGGAACAGCGCAGCCCAACGCTCGGCCACCTCCCGCTCGCTCCAATTGGCAGCGGTATCCGACTCGACCTTGAGCACCAGGTGATAGTGATTGCTCATCACCGCATAGGCACAAACACCGATGGCAAACAGTCGCGACAATTGGCCCAACTTGTCCACTACCCACTGGCGCCGATGCTCGTAACTCTGGCCGGAGTGGGCATCTTCCCCGCACAGAAACGCCCGCCGCACACAGCGACTGACCACATGATAGTAAGGCGTATCCTGCAAACTGATTTGACGTGAACGGGCAATGGTCATGGCTCACCCCCTGGGCAGTGACACCTCAAGCCAAGTACAGGGCTACGCCGCTGTCAAAAAGGTGGGTGTCCCAGATTTCTCCAACCGGGCCAAAATGGGAGCAAGGTGGGCCGGAATATGGCCGCACTTATCTGTTCTGATGGCACGGCCGGTCCAGTCCACCAGCATCAGATAATCGGTAAAGGCATAAGGCAGATCATCCGGTTTGCGCTGGCTGGCAAACGGCAGCAACAAAGGTGGCAATGATGGTGCTGCGGGTTGTTCACCATCGAGCCGCTGCTTGATACTGGTGTAGTCGCTCTGTTCAGGCCAGTCGGCCAATCCAGCTCGTATCGGGTTGAGGTCAACATACGCCATGCAGGCCAGCAGGGCTGACTCGGTCAGCAGTGCCTGGCTCCTGAAACGCCCTTCCCAGAAATGGCCTTTGCAACCATCTTCACGATTGGCCTGCCGTGCCAGGGTTTCATTGAGCAGCCGTACAAACCAACTGATGGAATAGAGCCTCGTGCGCCACTCCCCTATCAGTTGCTGTACAACCAACAACTCGGGCTCAATCAGAGATTCCCCCTGATACCAACGCCGTACCAACAGCGGCCACTGGAACAGCGCTGCCCAACGCTCGGCCACCTCCCGCTCGCTCCAGCTGGCAGCAGTATCGGGCTCTACCTTAAGCACCAGGTGATAGTGGTTGCTCATCACCGCATAGGCACACACCGATGGCAAACAGTCGCGACAGTTGCCCCAGCTTGTCGAGCACCCACTGGCGCCTGTGCTCGTAGCTCTGGCCGGAATGGGCATCTTCCCCACACAGAAAAGCCCGCCGCACGCAGCGACTGACCACGTGGTAATAAGGCGTATCTTGCAGACTGATTTGACGTAAACGGGCAATGGTCATGGCACATCCCTCGACGGCGACCTTTCAAGTCAAGAACAGCGCTACGCCGCTGTCAAAAAGGTGGGCAAAAAGGTGGGTGTCCCAGATTTCGTCCATTTCAACCCAGTCAAACACGGGTATTGCATCAAGCCTGTCGACTGGCCTTATTCCTCCATCCACCTTTATATCAGGCGAGGATGGATAAAGAGCGATTGGGCCATTGCTATTGATTTGGACGTAGAGTGATGATCATGATTACGAGGTTAATATTGATTGAAAAATAATTTCTCAACTTATCAAGGTTTAAAATTTTTGGGATAAACGTTGGGCTTCGCTCCGCTCAGCCACAACCTACGATACTAATTGGCCGTGTAGGTTGGCGCTGAGCTTGCAAAGCCCAACATACGAGATACGACATTAATTAGGGAAGGTGCGAATAAGCGGGGAAATTCTTCTCGGCTGACGCAGTCATTTCATTTCTTCATGTTTGAGCCGATTTTTTCTCCCGTAAATGCCTTGAATCAGCCTATTTAGACCGTTTCTTCGCCATTTAAGGCGTTATTCCCAGTTTTTAGTGAGATCTCTCCCACTGACGTATCATTTGGTCCGCCCGAAACAGGTTGGCCAGCGTGAATAACATCGCC
>NZ_JAGKRH010000275.1:0-301 GCF_017939245.1 Aeromonas sp. PrichA-15
AACAGGGTTCATCATGAGTCATCAACTTACCTTCGCCGACAGTGAATTCAGCAGTAAGCGCCGTCAGACCAGAAAAGAGATTTTCTTGTCCCGCATGGAGCAGATTCTGCCATGGCAAAACATGGTGGAAGTCATCGAGCCGTTTTACCCCAAGGCTGGTAATGGCCGGCGACCTTATCCGCTGGAAACCATGTTACGCATTCACTGCATGCAGCATTGGTACAACCTGAGCGATGGCGCGATGGAAGATGCTCTGTACGAAATCGCCTCCATGCGTCTGTTTGCCCGGTTATCCCTGGAT
>NZ_JAGKRH010000276.1:0-18309 GCF_017939245.1 Aeromonas sp. PrichA-15
GCGTTGAAGGGCATCTGGTATGCGCCGAGCGTGTGGGAAGGATGGCGACGATGGCGGAGCTGGATGCGGCAGGTGAAGGAAAGCGGGCTAGCGCCGCTGCAACGATTTGGTCGAAATTTATCGAAATATATGCGGGGGATCCTGGCAAGTGCAAACTACCCGATGCACACGAGTGTGCTGGAAGGGGTGAACAACAAGATCAAAGTGATAAAGCGCATGGCATATGGATTTAGGGACTCAGAATACTTTTTTCTGAAAATCAAGGCGGCCTTCCCCGGAAAGCCGCGATGAACCTAAAAATCGGGCAATCCCGCAAACACCCTGCGCCAGTTGAATACTTCGGCCGATAATCGATCCGCCATCTTGACGATAGTCTCCGGCATATACTGGATAAGCGGCTTGCCAATCGATGCGGACAAGCAGGCCGACAGGGCTTCAAATGCCCGGGGATCCTGGCTCATCAAACTTTGCAGGTGTGGCTCCAACTTCATGAAGTTCAGGGCTTCATGCTGGGAGCAGATCCCCTCTCCAGCTTCCACGTTGTAGTAGAGGTAGAGTTTGCCCACATCGTGCAGCAATCCCCCTAGGAAGGCGACGTCGGCGGTGCGTCCATCAAGCCGGTATTGACGACACAACATCCTGGCTGTCATCGCCACTTCTACACTGTGCTCCAGCAAGCCACCCACATGGTCATGATGATGGTGATGGCTCGCCCTGCCTCGATAAAACCCGGTGATAAAACGCCGGTCACGTAGGATCCCGAGGGAAAAGCGCCGTAACCCGCCGGGCGGTAACATGGCATAGAAGCGCCACAGTGCCTGGATCATCTGGCCATGCGACTCATTGAGGGCCAAACCAAGGTGAAACTCCCACAGTTGACGCCCCTCGTCCCCTGTGATGCCTTCCAGAGTGCGACAACTGCGCAATGTGACAGACTGCTGCTCCATCCCCAGCATTGCCAGTACCAGCTGCCCCGACGGCGCAATAGTTGCCATGCATTTATCTGAGACCGAGACTCGATGGACGGCCTTTGGCGATAACAATTCCCAACACTCATACTCGCCCTCGCTATCCGCCAGTCTGGTTGCCCACATCAGTTCGCCGCAATCCGCATATTCAGTGACGTGTACCATGACCCGCCTCCCCATCGTGTGAATCCCACCTTTCCGCCAGCGCCTTCGAGGCAAGCCGCTGCTGCTCGAATCCCGCCAACATCTGCTCAAAGGCATGCCCATCCCGACCCGACAGATCAGGCACGTAACGGGAATAGACCCGGAATAACATCTGAGTGCTGTTATGGCCCAGTTGCTTTGCTATCCACTCAGGGCTCTCACCTGCCGCGAGCCAGAGCGTGGCGGCGGTATGCCTTGTCTGATAGGGCTTGCGCTTCTCCAGCTTTAACAACGACAGCAATGGGTACCACACCCGATTGGCCACATTGCGATCCTCGAACGGGCTGCCGTGCTTCGTGCAGAAAACAAACCCATCTGGTGAGACCTTGCCATCGTAGCGGTCGCGTTGAGTGAGAAATGCCTGATAAACCTGCTCACTCATCTGCACCGCGCGATAGGAGCCATCGGTTTTCGTCGGGATCAGTTCATTGCGGACCCATGCCTGATACACCAGGATCTGCCGGCGCTCGAAATCGATGTGGCGCCAGGTTAAACCGTGGATCTCGCTCGAACGTAGCCCGGTAAAAAACCGGATGGTGTAATAAGGGCGAAAGTCAGCCCTCACCACTGCCAGCAGTCGACCAATCTCTTCAAGACTGAAGGGCATGATGTTGCTACGGGGGATCTTGAGTGCTCGGATATTGCGCCAGGGCGAGTCAAAACCGAACCGATCTGCCGCATCTGCCAACATCATGCGAAGCGGCGTCATGATGTGGTTGACCCGTGAGGCTGAGATCGGCTTGCCACCTCTCCCGGGCAAACGAGCGATCATTGTCCTGAATGCCAAGATCGCAGACTTATCGATCACGCTCAGCGGCTGATTGCCAAAGTGCGGCAGCAGATGGCAATCAAGAATGTCGCGGATGGTCTCCTGCTGGGAGGTTCGCCACTCGGCCGATTTTTCCTGGTACCACTGCTCAGCAAAATCAGACAACAGAGGGCACCCAGCCCGCAGCACGGCTTCCCGCTCGGCCAGTTTGGTGAAGTAGCCACAACGCGGGCTGTTTGGGAAGGTTTTGCAAAAATCAAACTGCTCGAGGGTGATTTGTGCCTCCAACCGTTCACAATACTGCTTCAGTTTGTGGCGATTTTGGCTTGTATCGGGTAACCCAGTGCGCTCACGACAGCGCTTCCCCTTGAAGCAAAAATCGAGGTAAAGCAATTGGTTAAGGCTATATACTGTTGCCATAAGAATCCACCTCCCCTAGCCCTGAAACGACTCGAACATTGCGCTGTGCTTGAGCATTTCCTCTTCGATAGGCTCCCAGAGAAACAACAACTTACGACCGCCAAACGGGCGAATATAGTGCAGCCCTTCGAGCAGGACAGAGTCTTTCAGCTGATTGCGGATAGTACGTGGATCGAACTTGATGCGAGCAGAGAGCTCTTCTGTTGTCAGGTAGGTGTATGCCATAATCATTCTCCAAACGCTGATTTATCTATCTTGGAGATTAAATTGATCTCCTGCAGAACAATCTAGACACAAGAAAACACAATTGCAAGCCATTTTAATCTTCAGGAGATTATTTTGGTTACGGAGAGAGCATGATTAAGTGTCATTTATCCAAGATCATGGGTGAGAAACGGCTAAAAATTGCCGATGTTGCCAGAGAGACAGGACTCAACAGAGGCACGATTACGCGCATGTACAACGAAACTGCGACTAGAATAGAACTTGATGCTATTGAAACATTATGCCGTTATCTCAATGTAAAGATTGAAGATCTGTATGAGTTCGTTGATTAACGATAGCTATCTTTACCAACTGAGAGCTAGGACGCAGACAAAGCGTCAAGTCCTCAACCCGCTTTCGTCGAACACACTTGGCAGTGCAAAAGTGAAGAGCCACGAGCTACCTCAAACGAAACGCATTATGAGGGCAAGAAATGAGCCGAAGTCGACGAAAGCCCCCCATGTTTGGCTACACAACAGCGACGTCTGAAGCTGAAGACAAGCGGATTTGGCACAAACGCTGGCGCGCTCAGTTGCGTGGCCAGCTATCACACGACGCAACGACGGATGACTTTTTGCCAATACTCCAATGCGCCGTTTCGAGCCCTTGGAACATGGATAAGGATGGGAAAAGCTGGTTCAGCCATCGACAGCAGCGCCGGCAAGCAGAGCAATTCCTGCCCCTTCAGGGCCTATCCACATCAGATGCGCAGCGCGCAGTGGTCAGGCAGCTGGCAAAATGGCGAAGCAAATAGATTTTATTCTATTTCAGCATGTTGCACGTTCAATCTGTAAGCTCACGCGCGGTTTGACGTGCAAAGTCGGCTTTCTTCTTGTTACCTAGCGATACCAGCTCTTGGATGCTCATTACTTTCAGCGCCACGACATAGGCGACTGTCCGTAGCAACGGAGTGCTGTAGCGCGCCATTGGTTTTACCGTGTCAGCATTTTGCTGCCGCTCAGTAGAACGCTGACAGATACCCGCCTCGTCAGGATGAATTATTCGCAGTAGTGCCCGGTTAGCCCCACTTTTTTCAATGAATTCACTCTTCACGCGATAGCGTGAGATGACCTCCCGCCATGGGGCTTTTTCACTCCGTTTGGCGCCACATCGTACCTCGAGCGCAATCCGTGTCGCTGGCAGCAGTAATACCGTCACACTCAGGAAGGCTTGCAACATCTGTGGATCCGTGAAGGGGATCCCAGTGTTGCGAGTATTGCTTCGGACTAGCAGATAGCCAATCCATTCGATGAAAGCCGCTCGTTGCTCGCGATAGACCTGGCGAGCCAGTTTAACCACTTTACGGAGTTCGATTTGCTCCTTATGACTGCGCAAGGCTCCAGGAAGCAAATTCAGATGATGTGACGTTGAGTAGAGCAATCGCTGTGCTCCCCGCTGAGTCTTAAATGCTTTAAGTAAATGAATTTTTTCAACTAACTCATCGACCATAGCGGGTGTGAGTTGATAACGATTGAGTTGATCGGTGATATCTTCATGTCGTGCGAACCGTGCGATCAGCTCCAGAGCGGCATCAAAATCCAGCTTGTGTTTAACCAAGGGAGGGTAAGGTGCACACTCCATCAGGACCCAGGAGACCTGTTGAAGATAAGGCGAAAGCGACTGGAGCAGGGCCTCCCGGCAGCGCTGCCATGTCAAGGGCCCCTCCAACCAGTCGTTCTGTGTGAGCTTTGCACGAGACAGCCCGGTGAAGTGGTGTCGCAGTGACAAAGACCAGTCGTACTTGGCCTGCAACAGACACGCTGCATTGACCCAGTGGGTAAAATGCAAATATGAGTGCAACGTCGTCTCCGGGCTCTGATGGCCAGCAAACTGGGCCAGCGCCCAATAATCCCCCTGAGTGGATGAGTGTGTGATGGTCTGGTAGATAGAGGTACACTGTGCGGCCGACCAAGGCAGGAAATGTGCCCACCCTGGCAAACTGTGCAGTGCCAGAGCTTCGTGATGTAGCAGCAGTTGCAGGCGGCTCAATGCCGTATGCCGCAGATGATGGAATGTATAGTATTTCCCACCAACCTGCCGAAGGATACTGGTTAACGGCCCCCTGATCTCTTCATCCGACATCGGTATCAACCAACCGCTCTGTGAGGGAAACGCCAGCGCGTTCGCGTTTTTCGCCTTTCGCGGCCATAACCCAGACAAGTACGCATCCAATCGAGTACGCTCTTCCGGGGTCAGCAAGACCCCCAGGGGGATCTTGCGGGTGGCACTGTCACTCTTGCCATCATCAAGCCGGGTATCTCGGATATATAGCCAGCACTCTGGACTGCGTTCGATATCTTTTAACCTGAGCTTTTGGATCTCGCTCAAGCGCAGTCCAGCACGATAAGCCACGATGTATAACGCGCTCAGACACTCTCGGTAACTCGATGAGGTGTGCGTCATCCGCTCCATTCCACGCAGCAACTGTCGAAAGAGAGGTTCACTGAGATAGGTGGCACGCACATGGGGCCTCTGGCGCTCGCGCGGGACCAGCTCCTCCGGCAATGGGGCCAAGTGGTAACTCGCCACCGCATAGCTGTGCAGGCTGGTCAAGCGTGCAGCCATGTAGCTGACAGCATTCTTTTGGCTAACGGGCGCCTCGGAAGAGGAACTTTCCGGCTCTGCGGAGGAGGATCTTTCCAGGTCCGTCCGTTCAACCGCACCAGAGAGCGCCGGGTCGACGACCAGATTTGAAGTCCCCCCATACTCTTCCAGCAATGCTCGATAACAGCTCAGAAAACGATCGCCATCCCATAAGCCGAGATCATGATCAAAGCACCGAACAAGCCATTGCTGACCACCGCGACTAAGGTAACTGCGCAGCGTCGAAGGCTTGTTTTTGTTCTTTGCGATGCATTGATGTAGCCACCCAACCAGGATCTGCTCTGACTTACTGAGGGTCTGCTCATTGCGCAACCGGTTCAGTCCAGCGAGGCAGCTTGCCTTCGTCTGCTTGCGAGTCGCGCTCTCCTTTTCCGCCAACACCGTTCGCAACCGAGCCAGTAAGGATGAATAAGGGTGGTCTTCGCCATGGTAGCGCCAACGCTTGGAACTGCCTGCCGTCAGGTTATCGACTAATCCGGTACTCGCCTCCTGCGCCAAACACACCACTTGGTGACCATCCGCAACCGTCGGATGATGCAGTGAAAGCCAGTTTTCATGAGGCAGCGGTACACTGTGTAACGCCCCAGATGCCACATGAGTCAGGATCTGTGGCCAGCGGACCCCGGCTTGCCCACCGGTTACCAGACTCGCCCCTTGGCAAAACTCTTTGATCCCGCGCAGGGGTGCAGTCAGATGTCTCTGGGCCCATAAGCTGAATGTGTCGAGCTCAACGGCAAGCTCAAACGTTTTGCCGCGCCGACGATACCAGCGCTGTACCAACCCCAGAGTCGGCAGGCTTAGGAAAATCTGGAGCTCGGTAACCCCCTTCCCTGCTCTATCGTGCGCATTGGTGGCCAACGCCTTGCTCTCTAACGTCAAAGGCAACCAAACAACTGAGCCATTCGTGCATAATCTTCGCCGCTCAGCGATGGCCAGCATCAGTGCGTGCAAAATCGCCGTCTGGTGTACACCGCAGTAAAACACCGCGCTATGAAGAATGTCGGCCAGTAAATCTTCAGCTTCGATCAGGCTAGTGTCGCGGGCCTCGATCTGTCTATGCCAGTTCAGCAGCGCTTGACTACAGCGCTGCGCTTTGTCAAACCACTTTTCAGTGTAAGGTAGCGGGCGCCGAAGCACCGTCAGGGGGATTGTCGGCAACGGCAACTGCCAATACCCGCTGGTATTGCCCTGCTGCAGGCAAAGCAGGATGGCTCGCAGCCCAGCCTTGAATTCAGACTGTCGCCTATACTTGCCCGTCAACGTGCTCATCGCCAATGGCCACAGATACTCAAACCCTCGGACATCGGCTGGCTCCTTGAATAGGCCGGGCAAATGTTGCAACAGCGCATCCAGTGCTCGACGCTCTATTTGCACCTGAGCACGTTTGAGACGATCCCGACGCATAGCCCGACCAGACCGAAGAACGTTCGCTGCACGCTCATCTTCCTTTCGAAGCTGTTCACGCCAATCGATCAGTGGATTGTCCATTCGCCCATCACCTTCAACCCGAGGGTTTGATGCCATTTGTCCAGCACGTCCGTCAGGGTAAATAGATCGCTCAACGCCGCACTACTGTACTGGTTTGTGAACTCTGTCCCCATCTCCTCATGACCAAGCAGCGCATCGATAAACTCGGTGGCCACGCCTTGCTCCAGCAGGTGGCTGCGCACCGAATGGCGATGCCAGTTTGGCGCCAGGGGCAACAGATTTTCGAACTGCCTCATCATCGAATTTGGGGTGACGATTTCTGTGCCTTCCAGGCTGCCATCTTTGGCCTCGACCGCCCAGAACAGGAGGGCTCCAGCTCCACTCAATGCTTGCTCCGCCGCCGACACTAACGGCGCCAGCAGCGGCTCACGCTGACATGCCAAATATGTCAAATAGCGCTCCCAGGCTTGCAGTTGCTGCACTGCCAACGCTGACAATGGCACCAACCTGGCCGAGCTCACAGATCGTCCCTCTTTGTCTGTCAGCCGGATAAAGCGACTGATGAGGCAGTAATCGCCACGCCTGCCGTACATCTCCGTCACGGGCCTGGCGGCAGTAGAAAGATGGAGGATCAACAAACTGTGGCGCACGAGGAGGTTATGATATTGCGTCAGCGTTGGACGCTGCTGCCGTGACCCACTGAGTCGTGCACAGAGGTACTGCTGATAATTTCCTAGGAGTCGAGCAAGCTCGCCAACGCTAGGATAGAGGCGTGATCCGACAGCTCCTTGTTCTAATTCCGGTGCCAGCACCACCGCGGTCATCCCCATGGAGGCCAAATAACAGCGCCAGATCTGCAACACGTCTTTACGTGGCACATGACTGTAGGCCATAGGGGAACATTGCTGAGCCGCCTTGCCACGCAGGATACCGGCAATGGCGCTATCAATCCCCTCTCTTTGCAACCAAGCACGCTGGTAGTTTTGCAGCTGTCGCATGGTCAAGGCCGTGCCAGCTCGCTCATTTGCTCGCGCTAAACAATCCACCTGCGCGCTACTACTCAATGTCCTCCAACCGTGTCCAACCAATAAATGAGTGGCCCATTTTGGCAAAGGTAGCTGCAAGAATAAGTCGCTCTTTGGCAAAAAAGAGTGCAATTTCCTATGCACTCGGCTGTGGGCAACCTCTACATAGCGTTGTAGATACGCCCCATGAGGAAGCCGCCAAATACCACTGGCATTCTTTGAGGGTCCGTCGTCATCGGCAAATCGAGAGCCAGGAGCAGGCAATTTAATCTCAGTACTCGGCCAGACCGGCAGCTTGTGCAAGTCCTCGCTACTCGTGCCCATCACCAGTTGCAGCAGGATCGACAGCGCCGGCAACGCCGTTTCATCGACCGCCTGAGGAATCAAGGCATCGACGAGGCGTGTGATCTGTGACGCTGTGGCAATCCAAAGGTTGGCCGGCAACTGCAGATGACGCATCGACATGGAGAGCGCTACCGAGGCGCTTTGCAAAACCCTCGCCTGAATATCCATCAACCCCTGTGGCTGAGAGGACACCAGCAGCGTCTGCTGCTCAGGGAGGGTTCCTCGCTCCTCTTCACCCTCCCACTCGGTCAGTTTGACTTTGCCGCGCTGCAGCAGAACCTCCCGTAGCAACAGGATTTGGGTCTGCTCGTCGAGCTGCTCTTGATAACGCGCCTCCAGTTGGAACCGCTGGCGTTCGCCGGTTGACCGGGTACCCGTTTTGATCTCTTTGGCTCGCGCCTTATAGAGTCGGCTCAGTAGGGCCTCCAAGGCCCCTGTATTGACGCTCACCTGCTTGTTATTGGCATATTGCTCTCTCTGGATCTTGATGGCTTGCAATAGCGTCAGTATCGGCTGCGTAAAATCGACCTCAGACAGGGCCTTAATCATCACCTCACGTTGATTGTTCGCCATCAGCCTGACGTTGCGCAGCGCCTCTTCGACCGTTTGGTCCCGCTCGGCAATACCCTGAGAAAAATTGATATGTGATAACGCCAAGACGGCCAGGATCGTCACGGACTTGAGCTGAGCAAATAGCTCACCGTTGAGGCTATGGCCACTACGCAATTCCGCCAAGATGGCGTCAACGAGATAGAATTGGCTGAGTCTCCGATCTTTACTCAACCGCTCACGCATTTGCATGGCAGAGAGTGGCGATGGGGGCAGCATCTCTTTGGATGAGACAGAATCGATCCACTGCAGCTCGGCGGCCAACAACGCGGTCAGTGTTGGATCCAATCCCAGGATCCCCTGACAGCAGGCTTGCAACGATTCAAGGATTTGCCGGTGCCACTCGGCCAACGCCTCCGGAAACACCAGCTGTCGGGTAAGGGAACGGGCGGGTTCAGCGTCAAGACCCTCCACTGCCTGCTCCTGCGAAAGGTCATCACTCATCGGCTAACCTCTGCAAGAAGAAGTTAGGTTCGGGCACCGATACCATCCCGTTCTTTTTGTCTTTTTGCCGGGACTTGCTCAGCGCCTCCTGAGCATGCGCCAGCTGTTCCCGGGACAACCCGCACACCTTGGCCCAATAGTCTTGAGACAACCGCTTCTTCTGAAACCAGTTAAGACGCTGCTCGTCTGTCAGAACGCGATTGAAAATTCGTCGGCTGCATTCGATGAGACGGGGCTCCCCTAACAGCGTCATCAACCTCAGCCACTCCCCGGCCAGATGCTGCTCGACCTCACCATCATTCAGCCCGCAGGGGATCAATCGTTGCCCAGGCGGCGGTTTGATTGGCGACGGCCAAGACAATACTGGCAACAATGGCCCTACGATCATAAGCGCACTGCCCACATCATCGCCTGACGACAAGGGACGATAGAGAATAATGGCTGACTCCCAGAGCGTATGGAATTGATCGGCAATCGGCAGCCCAGTCTTGAAGCCCAACTCCAACCACGCCTCACGAAACGCGACTAACGCCGGATGGATCTGATAGTTCCCTGACTCCTTCGTCCTCATGTAAACCCCGTGTATCACCCGTTACTAACACATTACATAAAAATGTATTTTGTTTTCAAACAGTTCCTTAGCGATAAACCGATTCAGCCACACACCGAACCTCTGAACCTGCGCATGGCAGGCCTACCGCAGGCAGGTACTGTGAATGAAGTCAGGAATGGAGATGCAATTCACCAAGTGGGTAATCGTCGAGGGAGCGGGATCATTTAGCCGATATGCAAGGGGGAATGTGACTGACTCGGGTGACGTCAATTGAACAATACTTGGCTTTCTCCTGCACATGCTGGACACCGCTGTCGAGCGGTAACGCCTTCAGCGAGATAGGTCGCCATCAAACGACGACGCCATGCTCAATCTGACCGATGAGATCGATAACTGCCTGAGCTCCGACAGCGGTCGTCAGGAAAGTAGCAGGAGGGTTTCCTCCCAGCGCCCGGGCAGGTTTGTTCAACCACTCAAGCGCCTTCCCCCTGTCCCCCTCGAACAGCGACTCCGCAGCCTCCATCACACTAACGAATGAATAGATACGGGCACTCTGAGCGCGGGACAGCAGGGCCGCCGCAGTGCGCTTGCGTGTCACCGTCGAGCGGTCAATGCCAACCAGCTGACAGACTATCTTGACGTCGCAGCCCAGCAACGCAGCCAGTTCATTGACGATGGAGGGAGCCATTCCAGCCACAATGAGATGATGCGCCCCCACAAGCTCCTGGGGCAAGGCCAGCGAGGCCATCAGCCCCTTCGGTTGGCGGATCTGGCGAACAGAACGATAAGCAGCGTAGGACATGGCGAGGCGGCTCCCTGTATCATTGCGCCTTTAAACTAGCCCATCTAAACCATACCATCAACGATGCAGGACTCTTTCAAACCCCAAACGTTAACCTATGAAGCCACCGCAAAACTGCGCCAAACTTGCCACTAAAACTGGCGCAGTTTAGTTAACTGCGCCAAAATGGCGCCATATATATGAAAAACGCGCCAACAAACACGATGTCAGCGACCACAGACCTACTAGAGACTATCAGGGGATCCGAAAGCGGATTGACGCTGGCTGAACTGCTGGGCCGCCACCCGAGCATAGCCAGACGCACCGCACAGCGCCTGATAGCCAAGCTGATTGAAAGCGGCCACATCACAGCCCAAGGCGAAGGACGGGCTCGCCGCTATCATGCTGACTCCGAGAGCCATACCGAGCCCCGGATAGCCAAGGTGGACAGTTTCCCCGCGTTCATCCCACTCTCTGCCGACAGCCTGGATATCCTTGCCTATATCGACCAGCCCCTCCCAGCCCGCAAGCCCGTGGGCTATCAGCATGATTTCTTGCAGGCATATCATCCCAACGAAACCTGTTACCTGTCCGAATCACTGCGCCGTCAGTTGCACAACATGGGCAAGACCACAGACATCGATGAGCCTGCCGGCACATACAGTCGAGCGATCCTGAACCGTTTGTTGATCGACTTATCATGGGCATCGAGCCACCTGGAAGGTAATACCTATAGCAGGCTAGACACCCGTGAACTTATCGAGCACGGCAAGGCCGCGCGGGGTAAGGGAGCCATCGAAACGCAGATGATCCTGAACCATAAAACCGCGATCGAGTTACTGGTCGAAAACATCGACAGTGCCGAATTTAACCGCTACACCCTGATGAACTTGCACAGCGCCCTGGCGGAAAACTTGCTACCCAACCCTGCCGATGAGGGGCGCATTCGCCAACATGCTGTCGACATCAGTAAAAGTATCTATCGCCCGTTATCCACGGCACAACAAATCGAAGAGGTGCTGGACGAGGTGCTGAGCAAAGCCAATCAGATCCACGATCCGTTTGAACAATCGTTTTTCATGATGGTGCACTTGCCCTACCTACAACCTTTTGCCGACATCAATAAACGCACTTCCCGCCTGGCCGCGAATCTCCCCCTGTTTCGTGGCAACCTCTGCCCGCTCACCTTCCTCGATGTACCAGAACAGGCCTACAGCCGCGCCACCCTCGGTGTGTACGAAATGGCCCGCATCGAACTGCTACGCGACCTGTACGTGTGGGCTTATGAACGTTCAACCCAAGAATATCTTGCCATCAAGCGGGATCTCGCCGAACCTGACCCACTTCGCCTAGCATGGCGGGATCTTATCAAACAGACTGTCCGTGGGGTCGTCACGTCGATCCAACTTGATCCACTCAGCACCATTGAACAAGCGGTGTCAGAGAACGTCCCGCAGCAAGAGCGATCGGCCGTACAGGCACTGATTGTTGAAGAGTTGCGAAGGCTGCATGAAGGTGTTCTGGCACGCTATGGTTTACGGCCCTCGGAGTTTATCGCGTGGAAAGCGCAACATGGGCGCTGATTGATACTGTGACAATCGTCGAGTTGAGTATCTATTAAGGTATTCCATAGTGCGGTGCTCTATGCCGAGGACATCATCATGAGTTACCAAAGCCTGGCAGCCACCACTGCCAATATCACAGAGCTCAGACGCAATCCAATGGGGACCATCAAAGAGGGAAAAGGCGATGCCGTCGCCATCCTCTATCGTAACGAGCCAGCATTCTATTGTGTGCCGCCTGAGCTCTACGCCTACTATCTGGAACTGGCCGAAGATGCCGAGCTGAACCGTATTGTCGATGAGCGAGTCAAACGGTCGGAGTTCGTCAGCGTCAACCTGGAGGACCTATGATTTAGAATCCCATCCTTGCCATCACTACCCTCAGCTCTTGCAAGTCAACGTTGATCAAGCGCGGGCTGGAGATCAACGCTACGATGCCCCTTATTGTCATCGCAGCATTAGTCGCGCCATGGCCCTCCTCCCCTCATTGTGTGAGCGAACTGGCAGCGCCTGCTGATCTGGGCCCCGGTGTAGTAATAAAGGGGAATTCACTTGGGCGCTTCCGATGGAGACGAACCACTGAAAAGCAAAGGCCGTCAGGCGGCATTCCTGTCTGACTCATCCATCCGGGGTTTTCAGCGTCCAATTTTGACCACCCTGGAGTGTGTGCAACCATCCGATTTTTGGATCGAAGATCCATCAGCAGCTTGTTGTCGTGCTCGGACTTCATGCGGTAGGCTGCGCCCGGCGGCAAGACGTTAGCCTAGTGGTTCATGTCGATGATGACGCAGGGATGGCCGCCACCCGCCGGTTAAACTCGGCAAACTCTTCAGCATTATCTTCCCAACGCTCAATGCTGGCCGCCAGCAGGTCTAACAGCTGGACGTTGTTATCGTAGTCATCCACCAGCTCATCTATCAGTGCCAGCGCACTTTCGTAGTCATGCTGGTTGTCGATATGGGTGAAGTAGGGCAGCTCGGCCAAGGCCTCTCGGAGCTGTACCAGAATGGGTTTCAACATGTCAGAGTTACCTTGTTGGTTGCGCCCCCCCGTTTTCGATAACACTGGGGACCTGTCCAGTTTAGATCTTCAATGGAGGTGGCTGCTTGGTATGACACCATCACTGCATTTGCAAATTTTCCCGAGAAACCTCGGCTAGATTGGCAAAATTTCGTGCTCATCAATTCAAGAAGGTATTTAAAGAAGCGAACGCGGGTGCGAACTTGTGAGCTCCCGTGAAGCGATCGCAACAATCATGGACTCACTGACAGAGACGATCAACCGACGCACCATCGCTGCCTTGGCTTTTGTTGCGCCAACCCCAGTGCACTCCTGCTGAAACTCGTTACACCTTGTTTTAATGGCCCCTTGAATCGAAAGTGCGACACCCATACCTGAGGATCAAGGTTAAATACCGCCTTTAGCGTGTGAAAAACATTTACCGCCTAAAGCAGGTAAATATTGATATACCTGCCACAGCGTGTAAATTAAAAGAAATTACGCTACCAGGTAAGTCAAATCATGAAAGTAACCAGCGCCAAGCAACTTAGTGCCTGTCTCAAGGATGCCAGGCTTTCGCAAAAGCTCTCCCAAGGCAAAGTGGCCGGCAAGGTGGGGATCAGGCAGGACACGGTGTCCAGCTTCGAGCTCAATCCCGAGTCAACCAAGCTGGAGACCTTGTTCAAGATCCTCGCCGCACTGGAACTCTCCCTCGATATCAGGCCCCGCACCGATCCTGCGGAAAACGCCACGCCTGGCTGGAAGGAGGAGTGGTAATGGCCAGCCTGACGGTCTACATGAACGGATACCGGGTAGGTACCTTTACCAAGGCGACCAATGGTGCTCACCAATTTCAGTACGATGAATCGTGGGTGAAGTTGCCAGGCAGCCGCCCCATCTCGCTCTCCATGCCATTACGCCAGCAGCGCTACCAGGGCGATGAGGCCTATAACTTCTTCGATAATCTGCTGCCAGATAACCCGGAAGTAAGAAACCGGGTGGTGGCGCGCTATCAAGCCGATTCCACCCAACCCTTTGATCTGCTCAGTTGCATTGGCCAGGACAGCGTGGGGGCATTGCAACTGGTGGCTCAGGGCAGACCTGTGCCAGACGTTAAGCGCATTGAGTGCAAGCCGCTCTCTGACGCCGAACTGGAGCAGATCCTGACCAGCTACCAGCAAGGGATCCCGCTTGGTATGGTGAGGGAAGAGGACGATTTTCGGATATCCATCGCCGGGGCTCAGGAAAAGACCGCGTTACTCTACCTCGACAACCGTTGGTGCTTACCGCATGCAGCGACCCCAACCACCCACATTATCAAGCTGCCCATTGGCAAGATCGAAAGCCACTCCTACTCGATAGACCTCTCCCAGAGCGTAGAAAACGAATATCTCTGCACCCTGATCGCCAAAGCATTGGGTCTTCCGGTTCCCCATTGCTTCATCATGCAGGTCGGCAAGGTCAAGGCTCTGGCGGTGGAACGCTTCGATCGGCGCTACGCCACGGATCGCAGTTGGATCATGCGCCTGCCCCAAGAGGACTTCTGCCAGGTGTTGAATGTACCGTCAGCACGCAAGTACGAGAGCCATGGTGGACCGGGCATTGCTGACATCATGACGACCCTGCTGGGATCGGCCACGCCGGAGCAGGATCGGTACCTGTTTATGAAGTCTCAGGTGTTGTTCTGGCTGCTGGCTGCCACTGATGGCCATGCCAAGAATTTCTCGGTGTTTATCGAACCTGAAGGGCGTTTCCGGCTTACACCGTTTTACGACATCCTTTCCATGTATCCTGCATTTGGTGGTAAAGGATTACATCCCCGTGATGCCAAGTTGGCCATGGGGCTTACTGCAACCAAGGGCAAAAAATACGCGATAGAGCAGATATTTCCTCGCCATTTTTATCAAACGGCCAAGACGATTGGTTTTGAACAAGTGCAGATGGAAAAAATCATCAGCGAGCTGACGGATAATCTGGATGAGGTAATATCAATCGTTCGTCAGCAATTGCCTGATACATTTCCCACTGAGATTGCAGATTCAATTTTGGGTGGACTCAGTTCGAGAGCTCAACGCTTAAAACGATAATTAACCAATGTGACAAATGCCTCTTGCATCGCCCCAGGTGAGCCTCTATCGAGGCTCATTTTTTTGCGTACGAGCGAGTGAATGATCCATTTTAGATCAAAAAAACAACTAAAAATGCAGAAACCTGAAGTGCCAATTTTGGCAACATCAAATTTCCTCAGCTAACCTAGAACGACATAATGGCAATAAAGCATTGATTTTAAAGCTCTATATTAATTTGGTGCTTGACGTATCCTGATGACATTTTAACTATATTAACAGGTACGGCCTTCTAAGCCGTGGGTCGCAGGTTCGAATCCTGCAGGGCGCGCCATTTAAAATGTGTTTTAAATCATTGAGTTATTGACGAAGAGTGTAACTTATCGTCCATTCGGCAGATTATCTCAAGATGACCTTGGCCACGCCTTGGCAGACACAAAATGGCGATGATTTCAGTGGTGGCTGTAGCTCAGTTGGTAGAGTCCCGGATTGTGATTCCGGTTGTCGTGGGTTCGAGCCCCATCAGCCACCCCATTATTTCTCTGTTGTTGCTATCTGTTGCGAAAGAAATGAAAGGCTTGAATATGGCCGGCAACTCATCAGCAAGGCAGACTTCGCGCAATTTATACGCGGCGATAAACCGGCCCCGCGCCGGTTTTTTGTTTTAGCGAATCAATTAACGCCCATGGAGGCGACCTATGTCTCTTCGTCATCCGGGTCGCAAGCAGCCCGCTCGCCAGCCCTCCCCCGCGACGGGCAACCCCGCCCTCGATCTCTTCCACCGCAACTGGCAAGCGCTCGAAAAGCTACAGGCAAAGATCGACAAGCAAGCCCTCAACTGCCGCGATATCTATCAGCGTTTCACCAGCGAAATAGAACCCCTTGAGCGTCAACAGTGCGAGCTCATCTTTGCCCTCGCCAAGCGCCTGGTCGATTTTACGGCTCGCAAGAGCTTTACCCTGTGGCAGCGGGAGACCTTGCACCACTGGATCCACGATCTCATCAGCTATATCGAGTCCAATCCGTTTCGTGGCGAGATGGATTTGGCTCCCCTCTTTCACCAAATCCAAACCAATACCGCCCTGCACATGGATGACGAACAGCTCGACTATCAGTGTGACGTTCTTACCCAGATGCTGATGGAGACTTGTGGCCACTGCCCCGATGACATCGATACCTTGCGCGAGATGCTCAAAAACCCCGATCGGTTGAACGAGTACATGATGAATGCGGCGCGCCAGCATATGGCCGAAGAGTGCAACACCGTCGATAAAGAAGAGGATGACCGCTTCGACGATGATGAGTTGTTTGCCGATGAGCCTCTCTTCGGCACTGAGCAGCAAGATGCTTTTGCCCACGCGCGCACACGTCGTGAGCAAGAGGAAGAGGCGCGCATCGAACAGTTGTTCAGCAAATCCAGCCTCAAGCAGCTCTATCGCAAGCTCGCCCTGGCGCTGCACCCGGATCGGGAACCCGACCCCGTCATGCAGGCGGAAAAGACCCGCATCATGGGCCAACTCAGCCAGGCCTGGGAAAACAAAGAGATGTTCACCCTGTTGCAGCTGGCCCACACCCACCTGCCCGAGTTCGATAACCTGCTCAGTGACGAGAACCTCGCTTACCTCAACCCGATGCTGAAACGCCAGCTACGCGAGCTCGAAGTCAGCTACTACGGCGGGCAAGACGGGCTAATGGGCGCGGTGCTGCACAAATTCAAGCAATCATCCAAGAAAAAGACCGAGCAGGCCTTTGCCGAACATCGGGACTATTTGCTGCGTGATATCGACCACCTGACTGCCCAGCTGGCCGAGATCACCACCCTGCAGACCCTCAAACCCTATCTGGCGGCCCGCTGGGATCAGCAGCAAATGAGGTGGGATGAGGAAGAGGACGATATGGAATGGCTGTTTAGGTAACGGCCAGCGGTGACCGACCATCTCATCAATCAATCAAGGCGCCACTGGCGCCTTGATTGTTTTCACACTGCTGGTTTTTACACTGATCGTGCTATCGGATAGCCAGCCTTAAATCAGGGTCACCTGACGCGCTTTGCCATCAGGCGCCAGCGCCTGTTCCTCATCGTGGATAGTTGTGAAGGGCTCAGGGGAAATGGCGGCTGCCGATGCGATTTTGCGCTGCTCAGCAATACCGATAACCTTCCCCAGGATTTCGCCCACCTGGGCGTTGTAGTTCCGCAGGCTCAGCGTTGGCCCGATGAGTTGCTTGAACCGGTACATGGCGGTCTCGGCTATCGAGCGCTGGTGATAGCCGGAGTCTTTCTTCCATTGCTTCAGTTCACCGGCCTTGAGCGCCGTCACCGCCTCGTTGCGGGGATGGCCTTCCTCCCACGGTGCCGCATTTTTTCTCGGCGGTATGGTGGCTTTCGCCCCCTTCTTCTTCAGTAGCGCATGACAGGCCTTGGTGTCATACGCACCATCGGCGCTGACCTGTTTTATCTTGCGTCGTAAGGGGTTGAGCAACATCGGTAACACCTCGTTATCCGCCACCGTCTCCAGGCTGACTTCGGCAGCGATGACCGCATGGGTTGTGGCATCCACCGCCAAGTGGAGCTTGCGCCACACTCGTCGCTTCTCCTTGCCGTGTTTGCGATTTTCCATTCGCCTTCGCCATAGACCTTGAGGCCGGTGGCATCAATGACCAAGTGAGCCACCGGGCCTTGGCTGGGGACGCGGTACTTGATGTCGACGGTCTTGGCGCGCTTGCTGATACATAGATGGTCGCCCCGGTTTGCCAAGCCCTCAATCAATGAAAGTGAGTCAGGTTGAGATTGCAGCCATAGATCCGGATTTCACCGAGGCAACAGCCTCTATCCCTGATGGAATTCGCTGACTGGCTCCTCTATCAGCTAAACGCACTTATTAGTGCCCTGTGTCTGTCGGGTTTTGCCAGTCACGGTCTGACCTGCCTCGCCATCACGTCATGATCGCCCGTGCAATCGGTGGTACTTTCTAACGCTGGTTGTTAACTCGATACTTTGGAAGGTGCGAACAAGTCCCTGATATGAGATCATGTTTGTCATCTGGAGCCATGAAAAAGGGTTCATCATGAGTCATCAGCTCACCTTCGCCGACAGTGAATTCAGCAGTAAGCGCCGTCAGACTAGAAAAGAGATTTTCTTGTCCCGCATGGAGCAGATTCTGCCATGGCAAAACATGGTGGAAGTCATCGAGCCGTTTTATCCCAAGGCTGGTAATGGCCGGCGACCTTATCCGCTGGAAACCATGCTACGCATTCACTGCATGCAGCA
>NZ_JAGKRH010000277.1:0-1788 GCF_017939245.1 Aeromonas sp. PrichA-15
TGAAACCATCACGCGCAATCATCAATGCAGAGGGATGGCAAACCTGCTGGCCCGAGTGAAACACTTCATGGATACCGTGTCTCCTTTCCCGGGGAATGGCTATGGCACAGCGAAGGTGTAGCACTATTGGGATCAGTTATTTAGTGTGTAGAGCACTTCTGCAATGAAAGCGCTGAACGCCCTGTAAGGTAATGCCAACTAACATCTCATCATGGTCGTGTGCATCATAAGCGTGCCCACGAAAATGGGCTTGTACGCTTTCTATCCCAGTCTCCTTGTCATGCTGTAGTTGCAGCCAATCTCCAGAACTTTGCTCCTCAGCATGTGTTCGTTCATCACCCATGGTCGATAATGCCTAATCTATACAATAACTAGTTGTCACCTAACTTTAGCCTGAACGTGATGTCTTGTATGTAACTGAAACTGAAACTGAGGACAATTCAGGGGGGCTGGATTTGCCCCCATAGATCCAGACACTTCACGTGTTTCAGCACAGGCCCATGTCCAACTGGAGAAGAGCTAATCCCCCCTGGCGCCAGCCGTAGAGGATTAAGCTTAACACCGCCATTGCCGCGCAGGCGGCGAGGACGAACCAGACTTTGCGAATCGTCATGCTTGCGCCCTCTCGATGCGTGCCACCGACTGCTCTTTCACCGGCCAGTTCAATGCGGCAGCAACAAAGCTCAACGCGATGGAGATGTACCAGACCAGTTCATAGCTGCCGGTACGATCGAACAGGTAACCACCCAGCCATCCACCGAGGAATGAACCTATTTGGTGGAAAAAGAACACAATGCCCCCGAGCATGGAGAGATTCCGGACACCAAACATCGTAGCCACGGTTCCATTGGTCAGCGGAACAGTGGAGAGCCACAGCAGCCCCATTGCAATGCTAAACGCATAGGCAGTCCAGGTTGTGACAGGAAACGTAATGAACAACGCGATCACAACAGCACGCACCAGATACAAGGCACTCAGCAGACGCGGTTTGGAATGTTTGCTGCCGAGCCAGCCAGCTATATAGGTACCGAACACATTGAACAGCCCCACGAGTGCAAGTGCAGTAGTGCCGACGATCACCGGCAATTGCTGATCGACCAAGTAGGCTGGTAAATGTACACCGATAAACACTACCTGGAAGCCACAGACGAAAAATCCAAATGCCAATAACCAGAAGCCCGAATGGTTGCATGCTTCCCGCAGAGCTTCTTCTAGTGTTTGTTGTGGTCCGTGCGAGATGGGGGGGCTATCCTTAATCATTACGGCAAGCGGCATTATGAACGCAGCAGTTATACCAAGCACAATCAATGCGGCCGACCAGCCAAGCCACTCGATCAGCCCCAATGATCCTGGCAGCATGGCAAATTGACCTAAAGATCCTGCTGCTGCGGCGATACCCATCGCCATACTGCGTTTTTCCGGTGGTACGACACGACCAACAACGCCCAATATTACGGAGAATGAAGTTCCCGACAGACCTATTCCGATTAGAACCCCCGCACTAATGGACAGCGATAGTGGAGAGCTTGCAAAGCTCATCAAGACTAGGCCGACTGTGTATAGGAGTCCCCCCACGACGATGGTTCGCCGTGCACCAAAGCGGTCAGCCAAAGCACCGGTAATGGGCTGGAAGATCCCCCACACTAAATAGCTGTTCCGAATAGTAGATCACCGGAGGAAGGGAACTCAGTCCAGTTTGTGCGATCTGATTAGTCGCTAAACAAAACAAGCCACACCCAAAGGACTGAGTTGATGCCTATCCTACCACCTCTGCCACGACCACAACGG
>NZ_JAGKRH010000278.1:0-309 GCF_017939245.1 Aeromonas sp. PrichA-15
TATCGCCGGCCTTTCCAGGACCGTTCCACTAACTTCCAAGATGCTTAAGGGCTAATCCCCGTTCGCTCGCCGCTACTGAGGGAATCTCGGTTGATTTCTTTTCCTCGGGGTACTTAGATGTTTCAGTTCTCCCGGTTCGCCTCGCTGCGCTATGTATTCACGCAGCGATACCTAGCTTATGCTAAGTGGGTTTCCCCATTCGGAAATCCGTGAGTCGTAATGTCTCTTACCGACTGCTCACGGCTTATCGCAGGTTAGTACGTCCTTCATCGCCTCTGACTGCCAAGGCATCCACCATGTACGCTTAGT
>NZ_JAGKRH010000279.1:0-293 GCF_017939245.1 Aeromonas sp. PrichA-15
GTGAGGGGAGTGAAATAGAACCTGAAACCGTGTACGTACAAGCAGTGGGAGCCCTTCGGGGTGACTGCGTACCTTTTGTATAATGGGTCAGCGACTTACATTTTGTAGCGAGGTTAACCGTATAGGGGAGCCGTAGGGAAACCGAGCCTTAACTGGGCGTCTAGTTGCAAGGTGTAGACCCGAAACCGGGTGATCTAGCCATGGGCAGGTTGAAGGTTGAGTAACATCAACTGGAGGACCGAACCCACTAACGTTGCAAAGTTAGGGGATGACCTGTGGCTGGGGGTGAAAGG
>NZ_JAGKRH010000280.1:0-961 GCF_017939245.1 Aeromonas sp. PrichA-15
TCTTGTGGAGTCCGGCGTCGACGGCGCTCGGCCCCTGTTAACACTTCGACCATCTTCTCGTTGTGACTAGTACTGAACATAGCTCCAAGACTACCTCTTAAGTTAAGAGGGGCGAAGTGTCTGGATCTTCAAGGGGCCAATCTAGATCCTTTGTCTGCCCAGACAAACACGGATGGAATATTGGCGACCAAGGCGGGAATTACCACTGCCAAAGGGTGGGTCAATTGGTTGAACGAACCGGGTGAGAAATCCATGGGGGCCGGGGTCGTACTTCAGGGCAAGCTTTACTTCACCTCGTTCCTGCCGCAAGTGCAGTCGTTCCAGCAATGCACCATTCAATCCATCGGGGCTGCACGCCAATACATGGTAGACATGCATTATGGCAGTTCCTTCCGTTATGTGGTTGATCTTGAAGGCAACCAGACACCTGAGCGTTATGTCGAAGTACAGAACAAGGTTGCCGACGATTTGGTGGTGCATGCAGGAGACGATGCCAAGATCCGCATTATTGGAGGCGGTGTCGGGGAAGAGGTCATCCTGAAAGATGAAGGGGATGGTGAGCCTGAGCGTTGTACCGGAGCGGGAGAGTGCAACCAGGGGGCAGAGGAGGCTGAGATGGATATGTCGCCCAAGAAAATTTACCTCTACGAAGGAGAGGCACAATGAAAACACGCAGCGGGGTGTTGGGTTTGTGCCTCTTGTTATCCGGGTCCGTCTTGGCAGATGACATAAAATGTTATGTCGAGCTGATTAACGGCCAGAAGGTTGTCCTGCACGGTACTGTGGCAGACAACACGCCAAAGGCGGTGCAGGATAAATTCGGTTCTTCGCGGGATCTTGGGGAAGTGGAAGTTGACAGACAGGGTGCTGGTAAACTGGCTGTCTCCAAACACACCACCACCATCACCCTGCTGTCGCCGTGCATCATATTGATATTGCCTCCTTCTGGCCAGGTTATACC
>NZ_JAGKRH010000281.1:0-384 GCF_017939245.1 Aeromonas sp. PrichA-15
TGCGTGGCAGGAAATAACAGAGAAGTTGGAGTGGGCAATGGTGTATTTATCCAAAAACGGCAAAAAGAGTAGGCAGAGAAAATCCAAGCAAAACAACACGTTAGACGGTATTATTAATTCGCTTGCCGCTTAAGGTTCTGTACATGGGTGCTTGCTAAGACCCGTGCGTTCATCCCGCTCCTGGCTGAACCCTGGGAACAAGTATTCCGGTTTGAGATAGGCAAAGGGATCAAGCTGGCCTAAATAGCTGTTCCGAATAGTAGATCACCGGAGGAAGGGAACTCAGTCCAGTTTGTGCGATCTGATTAGTCGCTAAACAAAACAAGCCACACCCAAAGGACTGAGTTGATGCCTATCCTACCACCTCTGCCACGACCACAACGG
>NZ_JAGKRH010000282.1:0-374 GCF_017939245.1 Aeromonas sp. PrichA-15
ATCTGCACGCTCAGGGTGTTCGAGGCCGAGTCCCCGTCGCTGTCCACCAGGCTCACCGCGAAGTCTTCGAACAGGCTGTTGTTGCCGTTCGCCGTCGGGTGCGCCTCGTTGTCGTTCAGGGTGTAGCTGTAGCTCACCAGCCCGGTCGCCGGGTTGTACCCGGTGATGGTCAGGGTGTTGCCCAGCGGCGTGGTCACCCCGCTCAGCGGGAAGCCCGCCACCACCCCGTTCACCACGATGTTGATGCCACCCACGCTCAGGGTCTTCACCCCGTCCGGCGCGCTGATGGTGAAGTCCCCCGTCACCGTGGTCGACTCCTTGCTGCTGTCCGACCCCGCCGACTCGTTCGCGCCGCGGGTCGCCAGCAGGTCGTC
>NZ_JAGKRH010000035.1:0-42178 GCF_017939245.1 Aeromonas sp. PrichA-15
GGTCACGCTCTTACTTTGCGGGCTCTTGCGGCGGAGCACCGTTGGAGGTGATCAAGCAATACATTCAAAACCAGCGGGGCTGACGCCCCGGCGAAATTCCCCTCCCACCTACGTCGGAGGGAGTCCCCTTTCGCATTTAAGATGGACATGCGCCCCCAGAACTCCCTGGTGGCCTGGCTGGTCGCCCAGGGGCAGACGGTCTTCATGATCTCCTGGCGCAACCCGGGGGTGGCACAGGGGCAGGTCGATCTCGACGACTACGTGGTGGACGGGGTCATCGCCGCCCTGGACGCCGTGGAGGCAGCCACCGGCGAGCGGGAGGTGCACGGCATCGGCTACTGCATCGGTGGCACTGCGTTGTCACTCGCCATGGGCTGGCTGGCGGCGCGGCGCCAGAAGCAGCGGGTGCGTAGCGCCACCCTGTTCACCACCCTGCTGGACTTCTCCCAGCCCGGGGAGCTTGGCATCTTCATCCACGAGCCCATCATCGCGGCGCTGGAGGCGCAGAACGAGGCCAGGGGCATCATGGACGGGCGCCAGCTGGCGGTCTCCTTCAGTCTGCTGCGGGAGAACAGCCTCTACTGGAACTACTACATCGACAGCTACCTCAAGGGCCAGAGCCCGGTGGCATCCGATCTGCTGCACTGGAACAGCGACAGCACCAACGTGGCGGGCAAGATCCACAACAGCCTGCTGCGCCGACTCTACCTGGAAAACCAGCTGGTGAAGGGGGAGCTCAAGATCCGCCACACCCGCATCGCTCTCGCCAAGGTGAAGACCCCGGTGCTGCTGGTGTCCGCCGTGGACGATAACATCGCCCTCTGGCAGGGAACCTGGCAGGGCATGGCGCTGTTCGGGGGCGAACGGCGCTTCATTCTGGCCGAATCCGGGCACATCGCCGGCATCATCAATCCACCGGATGCCAACAAATACGGCTTCTGGCAGAGCGAGGTCGAGGCGGACAGCCCGGCGCAGTGGCTGGCGGGGGCGACCCACCAGAGCGGCTCCTGGTGGCCCGAGATGATGCGCTTTATCAAAGACCGTGACGAAGCAGAACCCGTCCCCGCCCGGCAGCCTGTCGAGGGGCTGGAGGCGGCCCCCGGCAGCTACGTCAAGGTACGGCTCAATCCGGTGTTTGCCGGCGTCAGGATGCAAGAAGAGGAACCCGCATGAGTACACAACCCCTTGCCGTGGGCCAGAAGGCTCGCCTGACCAAGCGCTTCGGCCCGGCCGAGGTGGCGGCCTTCGCCGGCCTCTCGGAGGATTTCAATCCCCTGCACCTGGACCCGGACTTTGCCGCCACGACGGTGTTCGAGCGCCCCATCGTCCACGGAATGCTGCTGGCGAGCCTCTTCTCCGGGCTCCTCGGGCAGCAACTGCCCGGGAAAGGGAGCATCTATCTGGGCCAGAGCCTCTCCTTCACGCTCCCGGTGTTCGTGGGGGACGAGGTGACGGCGGAGGTGGAGGTGATTGCCCTTCGAAGCGACAAGCCCATCGCCACCCTGGCCACCCGCATCTTCACCCAGGGCGGCGCCCTCGCCGTGACGGGGGAAGCGGTGGTGAAACTCCCTTGAGCGCCAGTGGCCCCCAGAGATACAACCAGCCCGGTCGGGCTGGTTTTATTGCCTGTGCTCGCCCCTTTTTCGGGGCAATTCGGCCCGGGCCCTTTCCCTGCCCCGCCTAACTGCCTAGAATGAGCCCCCGCTGTTTCAGCCATTCATCCAGCTAGAGGATTTCCCATGGAGACGTTTCTGCTCGAAGGTCACCCCTTCGTTGCCTTGTGTGACCTGATCAAGCATCAGGGTTGGGCCGATTGTGGCGGTGCCGCCAAGGCGCTGGTCGCCGAGGGCCTGGTGGAAGTGGACGGTCAGGTCGAGACCCGCAAACGCTGCAAGATAGTCGCCGAGCAGGTGGTCAACTTCAACGGCATGAAGGTAGTCGTGAAAGAAGGCGTCAGCCCCGAGATCCTCTGATCCTGACGCCCTGCCACGCAAGCGCTACCCAGCACAGTGGCCGAGCGGGCGGTCAACTTCAACGGCATGAAGCATGAAGGCCGTGGTGAAGGAAGGGAGCAGTCCCGAGATCCTTTGATACCGGCTTGAACAAGGGCGCCAAGCGCCCTCTGGCCTTCAGCTTGCCTTGATGGAGAGGGTCAGCACAAAGCGGGCCATGGCCTCGTCGCCGTTGCGCGACGGGCAGGTGGCCACCACCTGGATGGGGCGGTTGATGCGCTGACCGCTCGCCAGGGACTCGTCGATCATGGCGTCGATAAGCTCCCCCGCCGCGCAATCAAACTGCACGTCCCCCTCCGGGCGCTTCAAAAACTCCCCTTGCACATCCTTGAAGGCAAAATGCACCTTCTTGCGCCGCGCCCGCCCCTTCTCCATGACCAGGAGCCCCCCCACCAGGTCGGCACCGGTGGCGAGCGCCCCGAAATACATGCTGCCCAGGTGGTTGCGGGTGCGCCAGCCCAGCGGAATGCGGATGCGCAGCGCCCTGGCGTCCATCTGCTCGATGACGGGGGCACAGAAACCAATGACGGGAATGTAGCGCCAGGCGAACAGACGCAGGGCGAGGTTGGCTTTGAGGCGTTGCAGGTCCATTGCAAACTGATCCGATGAGTAAATGTGATACAAATGTTGCCAGTCTGCTTCCCGATAGACAAGCCTCCCGTGCCATCCCTGTGAGCGGCCCCCCAAAGGGTATTTGCAAAATTCATGCAATGGCATGGCATCAATCCGGCCTGCATCCTGCCAACGCCGGAAGGTGTTGTAGACCGAATTCCATGGTCCGAAACGTTCTGGAAGGTCTCGCCAAGGAGCTCCGGTGTGGAGTATCCAGAGAATGCCATCGAGCACTTGGCGCGGTTCATGGGTAGGGCGCCCGATCAGGCTTCGAGAAGGAAACTGGGGCTCGATAAGCCCCCATTGTGCATCAGTCAGCTGATAACGGTGGGACACGGAATGGATCTTAAGCTGTTGAGAAGATGTGAGATTATATCTTCATCACTTTAAGAACACAGCCTAGGCTGTTGCTGGCCAGGAAGTAGCCACTCGGCACCGGGTCAACCCGTCTACCAATCTCACCATAAGGATAGAGAGATGAGTCACGTGCAACAGTTGTTCAACGGGGGCGAGAGCGCCGGTACTTTCCAGCTCAACTTCAACAACAACCGTGTCTACGAGCTGTTTGGCCGGGAGTACCTCAAGTGCTATGCCAACCTCAGCGCCAAGGGGAAGATGAGCAAGCCCCTGCCCACCGGGCCGCTGAGCTACACCGTCGACTTCGCCATGGATTGCGGCTGCAGTTCGGTGCTGTTTGACTTCAACCTCGCCTACAAGAAGACCTTCGGCAACCAGTTGCAGGCCCCCCTGTGGCGCGAGTCGGACTACGAGGCCGTAGCTGGTGCTCTGCCAGCTGGTGCGCGAGGCACCGGCCAACCGCCTGAGCAACCATGATCAGTTCGCCGAGGCCGAGGCCTTCTTCAACGACGTCAATCTGCCCGACACCGTCCGGGCGGTGGGCAGTGATCCCTATGCCGACAAGGACGGCCTGGTGGAGTTCATCGTGGCCAACGAGCTGCTGGACGATCCCGCAGTCATGGCCAAGCTGGCGGAACAGAAGGCCTACCTCATCGCCATCACCTCCGTGGTCACCGCCTACATCAACCGTTACGCCGAAGCCTATGGCGAGCAGTACAAGACGGACGCGGATCTCTGGGCCAGGGCCCTCTCCAAGATCCCCCTGATGGGGCCGAGCAAGATCGATCAGCAGAGCTACAGCCGCCACATCAAGGGGCTCAGCATCGCCACCGACTTCATCAACTTCATCATGGACGTGGTGGTGAGCCAGGGCACCACGGCGCTGGCCAGCTTCAACAAGTTCCTGCAAAAGCAGGGGGATGCCATCCGCTTCGGGGTGGAGAACAACAAGGACTTCACAAGACCATCACGGTGGGGGTCACAGTGGAAGTGTTCAAGGTGGGCAACGAGCTGGTCTATGTGCCGAAGATCAAGCAGTACCGCGTCAACTTCGACCGCCAGAACAGCAAGTTCACCTCCGCCTGTGCCAGCGCCGAGTTCGTCGACATCTACTTCAACTACCTCTATGCCGCCAACGTGTTCGACTACGAGGCCCTCAAGGACCCCGAGATCAAGCGCGACTTCGACAACTTCATCCAGAAGCAGCGCAAGGCACAAATTGAAGAAGCGGATACCTTCTTCAACGATGACTTCCCGCCCCTGGAACCCAAGCTGGTCAGCCGCAGCAAGGTCACGGTGTAACCCTGCCTGTCAAAAAAAACAGCCGGCAGATGCCGGCTGTTTTTTTAGGTGGGCCTCAGGCCCGTTTCTCTTCAAGCCAGGCCCCCTGGCTCTGCATCTCGAACAGCTGGGCATAATGCCCCCCCAGCGCCATCAGCTCGCCGTGGGTGCCGCGCTCGCTCACCCACCCGCGGGAGAGCAGCAGGATTTCATCGGCATCCACAATGGTGGAGAGACGGTGGGCGATGGCGATGGTGGTGCGGCCACGGCGTGCCGCCGAGAGCGCCTGGGAGAGGGCGAGCTCGGTCTGGGAGTCCACGCTCGCGGTCGCCTCGTCCAGGATGAGGATGCGCGGATCCCCCACCAGGGCGCGAGCAAAGGAGAGCAGCTGGCGCTGGCCAGCGGAGAGGTTCTTGCCCCCCTCCTCCATCAGGGTGGCCAGGCCATCGGGCAGGCGGCGCACGAAATCGGCCAGCTGCACCTCCTCCAGGGCCTGCCAGAGCCGCCCATCCTCGATGCCGTCACGCCCAAGGCGCAGGTTCTCGGCCAGGGTGCCGACGAAGATGAAAGGATCCTGCTGCACCAGGCCGATGCTGCGGCGCACCGCCGAGAGAGCCAGGCCGTTCATGGGGTGATCATCGAAGTGGATGCTCCCCCGATCCAGGGGGTAGAAACCCATCAGCAGGCTGATGATGGTGGACTTGCCGCTGCCGGTGTGGCCCACCAGCGCCAGCATCTGGCCCGGCCGGGTGGCAAAGCTCACATCTTGCAGCACCTGCTGCTCCCCGTCGTAGGAGAAGCCCACCCCGTCGAAGCGTACCCGTCCCTCCAGGGGGCGCACCTCCCCGTCGGTGCTCTCGCGGGTTTCATCGAGCAGGGCGAATACCCGCTCCCCCGCCACCATGGCCTGCTGCAACTGGTTGAGCTGGTTGGTCATCTCGATGAGGGGCTCGATCATCCGCCCCAGATAGCTGATGAAGGCGTAAAGCACCCCCACCTGAATGGCCCCCGCCGTGCTCAGCCCCTCGTGGGCAAACAGGGCCAGCAGACCGATGAGCACCATCATGTAGAAGAGATCGATGAGGGGGCGCAGCAGGATGCCGTTGATCTTGAGGCTCTTGATCCGCGCCTGCCAGTGCTGCTGGTTCACCCCCGCAAAAGCAATGGCGAAGTGGCGCTCCTGCACCATGGCCTGGATCACCGGCATCCCCTGCAACGACTCGTTGAGACGGCTGTTGATGTCGGAGAGCAAGGATCGGGTCGCCCGCACCACGGGCACGCTCAGTTTCTGGTAGAGCCACATCACGGCCCCCACCGCCGGCAGCAGGGTGGCGCACACCAGCATCAGGTGAAAGTCCAGCAGCGCCATGGAGAGCAGGATGCCGCACAGGAGCACCACTTTTTGCACCAGGAGCCCTATCACCTGGACATAGAGGTTCATGATCGCCTCGGTGTCGTTGGTGATGCGGGAGATGAGGGAGCCCGAGCGGTGCTTGTCGAAATAGCGGGCAGGCAGGCGGATGGCGGTGGCGAACACCTGCTCGCGCAGACGCTGCACCACCGCCTGGGCGATGCGGTTGAAGCGCAGGGATTGCAGGTAGAAGCCGGCCGCCGACAACACCTGCAACCCCAGATAACCGGCGGCAAGGGCGGCGATGATGCCCCACTCCAGCCGGCGCGGCGCCAGGTAGTCATCGATGAAGAGCTTGATGAGCAAGGGACCCGCCACCTCGGCGCCGGTGGCGAGCAGCAGGCAGATGCCCGCCTGCACCAGCCAGCGGGGGTAGCTGGCGCAGTAGGCGAGCAGCCGTTTGATGGTTGGATTCACAGACTTGCCTCCAGCGCAACGTTCCACGGGAATTGACTCTCTTTGCTCCCCTCTCCGCTCGCGGGAGCCGGGCGGGGGGTGAAGGAAACCAGGGGCCTTGTCATCCTGTTCACAGGCTCTCCTCCACGTCCTGCTCCAGGCGCTGGTAGCGGACCATGTCCGCGTACCAGCCGTTCCTGGCCATCAGGGTCTCGTGACGGCCCCGCTCGCTGATCGCGCCCTGTTCCAGCACCAGGATCTCGTCCGCCTGCTCCACCGCCGTCATGCGGTGGCTCACCAGCACCAGGGTGCGCTTGTGGACCTTGAGGGCCAGCAGGATCTGCTGCTCGGTGTGGGCATCCACCGCCGAGAGGGCGTCATCCAGCACCAGGATAGGGGCATCCAGCAGCAGGGCGCGGGCGATGGCCAGACGCTGCTTCTGACCGCCGGAGAGGGTCACCCCCTTCTCTCCCACCTCGGTTTCATACCCTTTGGGGAAGCGACTGATGTCGTCGTGAACGCAGGCGATGCGCGCCACCCGCTCAATCTCCTCCCGGCTCGCCTCGGGGCGGCCCAGGGCGATGTTGGCCGCGATGGTGGTGGAGAACAGAAACGGCTCCTGGGGCACATAGGCAAACTGGCTGCGCAGCTCACCCAGCGACAGTTGCGAGATGGGCACCTCCCCCATGCGGATCTCCCCGGCCGTGGGGTTGGCCAGGCGCATCAGCAGCTTGAGCAGGGAGCTCTTGCCTGCCCCGGTGCGTCCCACTATCCCCAGCATGGCGCCAGCCTGCAGGGTGACATCCACCCCCTGCAACAGGGTGCGCTGCTCCAGCCGGTAGCCCAGCCCCAGCACCCGCAGGGGAAAGGCCGAGGCCAGCGCCATGGGATGGGCCGGCTCCTCGATGTCGCTGTGCTCCCCCAGCAGGCTTTCGATGCGCGAGTAGGCGGCGCTGCCCCGCTCGATGATGTTGAACAGCCAGGCGATGGCGAACATGGGCCAGATGAGCTGGCCGAGGTACATGGTGAAGCTGGTGAGCTCCCCCAGAGTCAGCTTGTCTTGCAGCACCAGGGCGCTGCCCCCTGCGACAGCCAGAAAATAGGAGCAGCCGATGCACAGGTAAATCACGGGGTCGAACTTGGCGTCGATGCGGGCCACCGCCATGTTGCGCTCCCCCGCCTGACGGGTCAGCTCGGCAAAGCCCTCGTCCTCTAGGGATTCGACCGCGTAGGATTTGAGCACCCGCACCCCGGAGAGGGCCTCCTGGGTCTTGTTGTTGAGGCGGGAGAAGGCCCCCTGAGCCGCCTTGAACTCCTTGTAGATCTGGGTCCCGAAGCGGTTCATGAAGAAGGCCATCACCGGCAGGGGCAGCAGGGAGAGCAGGGTCAGCTGCCAGGAGTACTGGCTGCACATGATGGAGAGCACCAGGATGCCGACGATGAAGGAGTCCACCAGGGTCAGTACCCCTTCCCCTGCGGTCATCTCCACCGCCTGGATGTCGTTGGTGGCGTGGGCCATCAGATCACCGGTGCGGTGGCGCTGGTAGAAATCCGGGCTCATGCGGGTGAAGTGGCTGAACAGCCGGTTGCGCAGCACGTAGGCGAGCCGGTAGGAGGCACCGAACAGCATGACCCGCCACACGTAGCGCAGCAGGTAGATAAGCAGTCCCAGGCCAAAAAGCCCCGCCAGATAGCCGGTCAGGGTGCCGCTGTCCAGGTCACCCTTGGCGATGCCATCCACCACCCAGCCCACCACCTTGGGGGGGATCACGGTAAACAGGGCCACCAGCATCAGCAGGGAGATGGCCACCAGATAACGCCGCCACTGATCCTTGAAAAACCAGCCAAGCCGCAAAAATACGCTCACAGAGAAGTCCTTGGTCGCGGCGCGCTGCCGCGTGATCATGAAGAGAAGCTCAATACAATCGCCCCCTGGCGGGGGCGAACGAGTGGGTCATCATAGCCTGAAGCGGGTGACTTGAGAACGGTTGCTATCTTGCCCTCCCTCAGAGCCGCTTGTCGGGGGGCGAAAACGGGAAAGCGACCGACTCCTGCTGCTCCCCGGTGAGCAGGAAGTGGGAGACCTCCTCCCGGGTCTGGGTAAAGACCTGCTGCAACTGGTTGAGCTCCCCCTCGCTCAGCTCCTCCTGCAGCCGCAGCCGCCACTCCAGTTCCCCGGCCAGCAGTTGCAGGCGGGAAGCGGAGATGTTGGCCGAGACCCCCTTCAGGGTATGCAGCAAGCGGCACGCCACTTCGGGCTGCTGGCGACGCAGGGCGGTGCGGATGTCCCACAGATCGTCCTTGTGCTCGGAGAGGAACAGCTTGAAGAGGATCTGCAGCGCCTCCCTGTCATGCTCCAGCCGGCGCAGGGCATCCTCCAGATCCAGCACGCCCATGAGGGCCGGCGGCTTGACCTCGATGGGCACCTTGGGCTCCCCGCCGCTGCTCTTCACCCATTGCAGCAGGTTGTTGTAGAGATCGAGCTTGCTCACCGGCTTGGTGACATAGCCGTTCATGCCGACGCCAAGGCAGCGCTCCCTGTCCCCCGGCATGGCGCTGGCGGTGAGGGCGATGATGGGCACATCATGCTTGTCCACCATCTTGCGGATCTGGCGGGTGGCATCCAGCCCGTCCAGCACCGGCATCTGCAGATCCATCAGGATGACGTCGAACGGCTGCTCCGCCACCTGCTCCACCGCCTCGCGGCCGTTGTCCACCACGGTGACCTTGGCCTCCACCCGGCGCAGGTACTCCAGAATGAGCTGCTGGTTGACCCGGTTGTCCTCGGCCAGCAGCACCCGGGTACCACGCAGCAGCTCCCGGAACTGCTGCTGATCCCCCTGTGCCTCCGCCTGGCGGACCTTGCTGTCATGGGAGCTGCCGTTGAGCAGTTCGTCCACCTTGGCCAGCAAGGCGTTTTCGGTCATGGGCTTGGCCAGGAAGTGGGTCAGTCCCATGCTTTCCATCCGCCCGTGCAGCCCCTCCCTGGACCAGGCGCTGGTCATCAGGACAGGCAGGCGCCGCCACTGGCTGTGCTGGTACATCTCGAGGGCCAAGTCCAGGCCATCCTCCTGACCCATGCGCCAGTCGAGGATGGCGAGGCGGATGTGATGCCCCTCTTCACGCAGCACCTGACGGGCGCGGGAGAGGCTGTTGACCGTGATGACGGACGCCCCCGCCCGCCCCAGGATGTCCTTGGCCAGTTCCAGCACCAGCTCATTGTCATCCATCATCAGGATCAGGGGCTGGTGATCGAAGAAGACCCGGCGCCCCGAGACCCCGTACACCGCTTGGGAGATGGGGATCTCGAACAGGAAGGTGGAGCCCACCCCGGGTTTGCTCTGCACGGTGATCTCCCCGCCCATCAGCCCCACCAGGCGCTGGGAGATGTTGAGGCCAAGCCCGGAGCCGCCATATTTGCGGGTATTGCCCGCCTCCAGCTGGGTAAAGGGCTGGAACAGCTGGGCCTGCTTCTCCGGGGCGATGCCGATGCCGGTATCCCGCACGCTGAAACAGACCCGCATGGGATGCTGGCTGGTGAGGGTGATGGCCACCTCCACCTCGCCCCGCTCGGTGAACTTGATGGCATTGTTCACCAGGTTGACCAGTACCTGACCGAGGCGCAGCGGATCCCCGCGCAGAAAGTCGGGCACGGCGGGAGACTTGTTGATGATGACCTCGATGTGCTTGCGCTCCGCCAGATCCGCGAACATGGCGGCGAGGGAGTCGAGCTGCTCGCTGAGATCGAAGTCGATCTCCTCCAAGGTCAACTTGCCGGACTCCACCTTGGTGAGATCCAGAATGTCGTTGATGAGCAGCAGCAAGGTGTCCGACGAGGATCTGATCTTGTTGAGATAGTCCCGCTGCTGGGGATCCAGACTGGTTTGCAGTGCCAGGGCGCTGAAGCCGATGATGGCATTCATGGGGGTGCGGATCTCGTGGCTCATGTTGGCCAGGAAGTCGCTCTTGGCCTGGGCCAGCAGCGCGGCATGGCGAGAGAGCTCGCTCAGCTTCTGGTTGCGACGCCACAGGGTCGCGGCCACCAGCGAGAAGCAGAGCAGCGCCCCCCCCAGCACCATCAGGTAGAAGCGGCTCTTGAGGGAGGAGGCCCGCTCCAGCTTGCTCTGCTTCCAGGCGGGCAGTGAGCTCAGCCCCTTCATCTCCACCACCTGATTGCGCAGGCGATGGTACTCCATCACCTGCTGATTGAACTCCTGGCCCAGCCGGACGAGGGCCGTGACCCTCGGCTGCTCGCCATAGCGGTCAAGCAGGTGCTGCTGGAGTTGCAACAGTTGCCGCTGCTCGTTCTGATCCCAGCTGCGTCGGAGGTAGTGGTGCAGGCGCATGAGTTCGGTAAGGTCGCGGTACTGCGCCTCACCGACCGGCAGGGTGCCTTGCAACGCCTTGAGCTGGCCCTGGAAGCGGGGAGCCAGATACTCGATGGTCATCTCCATGGTGTAAAGCCTGGCGAGATCCAGCAGATAACCGTCGATGTCCCGCTGCAACGCCTGGGAGCCGGGGTCGTCCACCGACTCCGGATCCTCGTGCACCAGCCTGACGAACCTGTCCAGGTGACTGGAAAGCAGGCTCAGACGTTGCTGTACGCTGCCATCGCTGGCCTTCTCGCGCCCCAGCAGATAGACGGTATCGGTATTGACCCGATTGAGCACCATCTCAGCCGCCACGCTCAAAACGAAGGCACGCTGCTGCTGGCTGAGCAACTGCCAGCAATAGGCAGAAAAGCCCACCAGCGATACGATGATAAGGCCAAAGACAACACGATTGCCCCGTGCAACACTCTTCATCCCGTCTCGATTCTCATGTCATGGTCGGCCATCCGGTGACATCAGGTCACGGCCGGAGGCCAACTGTGAAAAACCACTGAGTGCTATGTTACCGTTAGTCGGCGCTCTGATTGCAATAAAGATGTTGCCGGGCCATGAAATAAGGAAGCAATTATGTCACTTGTCACCACCTATTGTAGCCAATGCTTTACCCGCAACCGCCTGCCTGTCGAAAAAGCAGACTCAAACGCGAAGTGTGGCCGCTGCCGTCACGCCCTCTTCGAACAAACCCCGGTGGCGGGGCGTCAGGCCAGCTTCGATGCCCTGATCCAGTCCGACATCCCGGTGGTGGTGGACTTTTGGGCAAGCTGGTGTGGCCCCTGCCTGCAGTTTGCCCCCGTCTTTCAGGAGGTCGCCCGGGAGCTTGAGCCCCGCCTTCGCTTCGTGAAACTCGATACCGAGCAGGAGGCCGCCATCGCAGGTCGCTATGGCATTCGCAGCATTCCTACCCTGATGGTCTTCCAGCGGGGGGAGATCCTGGCACAGCGCAGCGGCTCCCTGCCCAAGAGCCTGTTCAAGGAGTGGCTGCTCTCCTTCACCTCCCCTGTCAAATGAAAATAAAATGTTTCATTTCTGTTTGATTGAAGATCCATCTTCACTTGACTCTGTGAGTCGCCACATGATTTGACCATATCCCCCTGTTTCAAACAGGGGGATATATGTAACCTCGGCATCACAACAACAACCATAAATTAACCGAGAGAACGTTATGCACACATCGGCTGTACCTCCGACTCCCCCCTCACGCTGGCTGGACATCAAGTCCGGGATCGTCATCCTGGATCTGCTCCTGCTCTGCGCCATGCTGGCATGGCTCCCGTTTGACCCCATGGTCAACAAGGGGCTGGCCATCCTAATCTTCATCGCCATCCTCTGGCTGACCGAGGCGGTGAACATCACCATCACTGCCATCTCCATCCCGGTTCTCGCCACCCTGCTCGGGGTGTTCGACATGAGCAAGTCGCTGACCGACTTTGCCAACCCCGTCCTGTTCCTCTTCTTTGGCGGCTTTGCCCTCGCTGCAGCCCTCTCCAAGCAGGGACTCGACACCCAGATCGCCGGCAAGGTGATGCAGCTCGCCAAGGGACACCTGGGCTGGGCTTCCATCGTGCTCTTCACCATCACGGCCGCCCTCTCCATGTGGATCAGCAACACCGCAACCGCGGCCATGATGATGCCGCTGGCCCTCGGCATGCTGAAAGGGCTGGACGTTCACAAGGAGCGCCGCACCCTTGTCTTCGTGCTGCTTGGCGTCGCCTATAGCGCCAGCATCGGTGGCATCGGCACACTGGTGGGCAGCCCCCCCAATGCCATCGCCGCCGCCCAGATGGGCTTGGGCTTCACCGACTGGCTGGAGTTCGGCATCCCCGTGGTGATCATCTTCATGCCGGTAGGCATCGGCCTGCTCTACTGGGTGACCCGTCCCAATCTCTCCCACCAGGTCAGCACCGAGCAGGTCACCATCGAGTGGACAGGTCAGCGCAAAGTGACCCTGGCCATCTTCCTGACCACGGTGCTGCTGTGGATTGGATCCCAGCCTCTTGCCAAGGCGCTGGGCGGCATTCCCCAGTTCGATACCCTGATCGCCATGGGCGCCATCCTGGCCATCGCCGTCAGCCGCGTCGCCAGCTGGGATGACATCAACCAGAACACCGACTGGGGCGTGCTGCTGCTGTTCGGGGGTGGTCTCACCTTGAGCGCCATCCTCAAGCAGACCGGGGCCAACGCCTTCCTGGCGGAGCACCTCTCCAGCGGCCTCTCCTCCATGCCCATCTTCGTGATCCTGCTCTGCCTGGCCGCCTTCGTGGTGTTCCTGACCGAGCTGGTCTCCAACACCGCCACTGCCGCGCTGCTGGTGCCGCTGTTCGCCGGGGTGGCCGAGGCACTGGGGGTCTCCCCCATCGTGGTCTCCGTGCTGATCGCCGTCGGCGCCTCCTGTGCCTTCATGCTGCCGGTGGCAACGCCTCCCAACGCCATCGTCTTCGCCAGCGGCCATATCCAGCAGCGGGAGATGATGCGGGCCGGCCTGGTACTGAACCTGGTGTTCACCGTCATCCTGACCATGCTGGCCTATTTCATGGGGGATATCCTCCACTGAGGTTCGCCCCCTAATGCCCCTCCAAGCCCCGCATCGCCGGGGCTTTTTCTCGCCCCGAAACCACCGCACTCCCTACCCGCGACATCACGGCGACATTAACTTGCACTTAAGAAATCGCCTCCATGATGCTGACAACGGCCATCACGCAGCCATGGCTGACGATGGCGATGATCATGGACATCACGACAAGGGGATCACCTCATGGGTAAGACGATGCAGAACAACCGTGAAATCAAGGTATGGGATCCGGTGGTCAGGGTATTTCACTGGGCCACTGTGCTGTTGTGCGTGCTGAATCTCTTCATCCTTGAAGAGGGGGCGCGCAACCACCGCTATGCGGGATATGCGCTGGCCGGACTGCTGGCACTGCGCATCGTATGGGGATTCATCGGCTCCTATCATGCCCGCTTCGCCCAGTGGCTGCCGACACCGACCGGCGTCATCACCTATCTCATGGAGACGATCAAGGGGCGCCACCCCTACTACGCCGGTCAAAATCCTTTGGGGTCCTTGATGATACTGCTGCTGTTGACCTGCCTTGTCGGCACCGCCGCCAGCGGGATCATGACCGAATACGGGCCGCTCTCCGGCACCCATCGCATGGAAGAGATCCACGAGTTCTTTGCCAAGGGGCTGCAGGTGGCCATCTTCGTCCATGTACTGGCCGTCATCGCCCTGGATCGTCTGGTACGGGGTGATCTCCGATGATCACCGGCAAGAAACGGGTGCCGGCGGACACCCGGGTGGTCGACAGGCCCTGAGCCTCCCTCAGCCCGACAGATGAAAAAAAACCCCGCATCGCGGGGTTTTTCACAGGAGCAGACATCAGCCGACGCTGCAGCTCGTCAGTTTCCAGATACGGTCTACGTAATCCTGGATGGAGCGGTCGGAGTTGAACTTGCCCATGGTGGCAGAGTTGATGATGGCTTTCTTCGCCCACAGGGCCGGATCCCGGTACCAGGCATCGATCAGCTTGTGCGCCTCGGAGTAGGACTCGAAATCCGCCAGTGTCAGGTAAGGGTCTCCCCCTTCCAGCAAGGAGCGCTTGATGGAGGCCAGCTCACCCGGACGACCCGGCGTGAAGTAGTCGGTATCAAACCAGTCCAGCACGGCTTTCAGCTCGGAGTTGGCGTAGTAGAAGTCATACGGGTTGTAGCCGCGCACCTTCAGGGACTTCACCTCGTCCACATTCAGACCGAAGATGGCGCAGTTCTCGGCACCCGCCTCTTCGGCGATCTCGATGTTGGCTCCATCCAGCGTCCCGATGGTGATGGCACCGTTCAGCGCCATCTTCATGTTGCCGGTACCGGATGCTTCGTAACCTGCGGTGGAGATCTGCTCGGAGACATCCGCCGCCGGGATCAGCTTCTCGGCAAGGCTCACGCGGTAGTTCGGCATGAACACCACTTTCAGCTTGCCCTGAATACGGGCGTCGTTGTTGACCCGCTCCGCCAGCTTGTTGATGGCGTAGATGATGTCCTTGGCCAGCTTGTAGCCGGGCGCCGCCTTGGAGCCGAAGATGAACACCCGCGGATGCATGTCATAGTCCGGGTTCGCCAGCAGGCGACGGTAGAGCGCCATGATGTGGATGAGGTTCAGTTGCTGGCGCTTGTACTCGTGCAGACGCTTGATCTGGACGTCGAAGATCGCCTCCGCGCTCACGTCGATGCCGGTTTCCGCCTTGATGACCTTGACCAGCTTCTCCTTGTTGTGGCGCTTGATGGTCATGAACTGCTGCTGGAACGCCTTGTCGTCGGCAAACTTCACCACGCTGCGCAGCTTGTCCAGTTGCAGCGGCCACTCCTTGCCCACCACCTCGTTGTAGAGTTCGGCCAGTTCCGGGTTGCAGGCCAGCAGCCAGCGACGGGGAGTCACACCATTGGTGACGTTGCACATCTTCTCGGGCCACAGCTCGGCATACTCGGGGAAGAGATCTTCCTTCACCAGCTTGGAGTGGATCTCGGCCACGCCGTTCACCTTGGAGGAGCCGATGACGCACAGGTTGCCCATACGCACCTTGCGCACGTCACCCTCTTCGATGATGGAGAGCTTGGCCTTGATGGCATCGTTGCCCGGCCACTTGGGCTCCACCAGCTCGTTCAGGAAACGGGCGTTGATTTCGTAAATGATCTCGAGATGGCGCGGCAGTACCTTCTCGAATAGGCTGACGGACCACTTCTCCAGCGCTTCCGGCAGCAGGGTGTGGTTGGTGTAGGAGAAGACCTGATAGCAGATGCCCCAGGCGGTATCCCAGTTCAGCCCCTCTTCGTCCACCAGCACGCGCATCAGCTCGGGGATGGCCACGGTGGGGTGGGTATCGTTGAGCTGGATGGCGATTTGCGCGGCAAAGTTGCTGAAGTCACTGCCATGCACCCGCTTGTAGCGACGCATGATGTCCTTGATGGAGCAGGCGCAGAAGAAGTACTGCTGGATCAGGCGCAGCTCCTTGCCGGCGTCGGTCTCATCGTTCGGGTAGAGCACCTTGGAGATGGTCTCGGCCTGGGCCTTCTCGGCCTGGGAGTCGATATAACCACCGGCGTTGAACACGTCCCAGTCGAAGAACTCGGAGGCGCGGGATTCCCACAGACGCAGGATGTTGACGGTGTGACCACCGAAGCCGACCACCGGAATGTCCCAGGGCACCCCTTTGATCTTGCGACCGGCGTGCCACACCTTCTTCAGGCCACCCTTGTCACCAAAGACGGTCTCCACGTAGCCGTAGAGCGGGATCTCCTGCACCGATTCCGGGCGGCAGATCTCCCAGGGGTTGCCATATTCGCGCCAGGAGTCCGGACGCTCGATCTGACGGCCATCCTGAATTTCCTGACGGAACAGGCCGTGCTCGTAGTGGATGCCATAGCCCACCGCCGGGTAGTTCAGAGTGGCCAGGGAATCGATGAAGCAGGCAGCCAGACGACCCAGGCCGCCGTTGCCAAGGGCCATGTCAGGCTCTTGTTCACACAGATCGGTCAGTTCCAGACCAAGTTCACCCAGCGCCTCTTCACAGACTTTGTAGAGGGAGAGGTTGTGCAGGTTGTTGGAGGTCAAACGCCCCATCAAAAATTCAGCAGAGAGATAGTGAATCGCACGAGTATCTTTCTTGAAGTGAGTCTGCTGAGTACGGGTCAGGCGCTCGTACACCTGTTCATTGACGGCGGCAGCGGTCGCTTTCCACCAGGCATCCGGAGAGGCTTTCTGTTCGCTTGTACCCAAGGTAGAACGCAGGTGACGCACGATACTCGCCTTGAGCTGATCTTTATCCAGTTGGAGATCCTGGTCTGTCTTCTTCTTGGTAGCCATAAACCATTTTCCTTCGTTACAAATAAAAAATGTCATCCCATCGGGGGGACCGGCGCTGTTATCTCAGAATATGCTCCGGCGGGGGCATACTAGCTAAAGCCAAGGGTTTAAAAGTTAACGTGAGTCACACTTTAACGCATAAAAATGACAGTTTCACCATGAAAACCCTTTCCTTAAGCCAGTCTGAATAAAATATAAATTTCGTTTTAAATCATGGTGATACATGAAAACAAAAAAGATAGTTTCATGAATATGTTTTCAATGATTGCCTGTGACTGAAAATACGTGAAAATAATCGCCAACTAGGGAGAAATTGAAAGCGCTTTCAATTCACACCCCCTCGTCAGGTAATAAAAAGGATGCCCCAATCGGAGCACCCTTTGATTTCAATTAACCATGTGCCTTGAACTGATTGCTCATAGGGTCGTAGTGATACCCGATCTGTTGCAGACGGGTAGCCAGCTGATCTTCTGTCATGTCGTAGTAAGCCAGCAGCTCTTCCAGACCATCACACTCCAGCCGCAGCTTCTCGTTGATGATCCCGAGCAGAATGTTCGCATCCAGTCGTTGCAAGGTACTAACGTCCATCTCGCTCCCTCCTCTCCCTATACAGGACTGTATAACCATGAGCGCCGACCCGAAGTTTGTCTACAGGTTAAAAAACACCCTGTATAAGGAAGATATAAATATCCTTTTTAATCATGTAGTTAAAGTCATCTCCTGTTAATCGGCTCACACTTTTAGCCACAAATGACTTGTCACTCCTTGCGAACAAAACTACTGTATGCGCATACAGCATGGTTATTCATACAGGAACGACATATGAGCCAGCCCCTGAATCTTTGCCCCCCCTCCTCCTCTGCCGGTCTGATCACCACCTGGCCCACTCGTCATCAGAGCAAGATGGGACAAGAGCAGCGGCGCGGCCCTCTCCATCAGGAAGCGCCGCTGCTGGATGCCCTGGGGCAACTGAGTCAGTCTGACAGTGGCTGGATCCTGCTCGTCGCCCCGCCCGGTCTGCCCGCCGCCGCGCAATTGCAGGCCAGAGGGATCAATCCTGCCAGGGTGCTTGTCGTGCACGCCCCCAAGATCAAGAATTGGCAGCGCCTGCTGGAGCAGAGCCTGATCAATGGTCACTGCGCCGCCGTGCTGACCTGGCTGCCCGAACAGGTCGCCCTGGACCGGAGCACATTGAGCACCCTGGGCCAGCGTGCCGGTGTCCTGACCCGCTTCTTCGAGCCCGCAACCCCTCTGGGTGGGGCACTGAGCTACGGCGGCCAGGATATCTACCTGAACCACTGATCGCCCCTTCGGCGTGACAGCCAATGCGCCGGCATTGCCCACCGGGTTATCCAGGCTTCCGACCCGGGATGCCATGGCGACAAAGACAAAGCAGCACAGCAGCACAGCAGCACAGCAGCACAGCAGCACAGCAGCACAGCAGCACAGCAGCACAGCAGCACAGCAGCACAGCAGCACAGCAGCAGTAAATTTGCTCAGGCCCAGACCGTCAAATGGGGCCCGCAAAAAAAGGCGACCCGAGGGTCGCCTTTCAACATGCTGCTGTACGGGGGCTAATCGCCCTCCGTTTGCATCGAAGTCCGATTGATCAAGCCAGCTTGGTCTCCAGCTCGGCAATTTTGGCGGACCAGTAGGCCGGGCCGGTCTCGTGGATGTTGTTGCCCTGGGAGTCGACCGCCACGGTGACCGGCATGTCTTCCACCTCGAACTCGTAGATGGCCTCCATCCCCAGATCGGCAAAGGCCACCACGCGCGCCTTCTTGATGGCTTTCGCTACCAGATAGGCGGCGCCGCCCACCGCCATCAGGTAGACAGCCTGGTGCTGCTTGATGCTCTCGACCGTCTTGGGGCCGCGCTCGGACTTGCCGATCATGCCGATAAGGCCGGTTTCTCCCAGCATCATGTCGGTGAATTTGTCCATCCGGGTGGACGTGGTGGGGCCAGCCGGGCCGACCACCTCGTCACGCACCGCATCGACCGGGCCCACGTAATAGATGAAGCGGTTGGTGAAATCGACCCCTTCCGGCAGTCCTTCACCTTTTTTCAGCATGTCGGCGATGCGCTTGTGGGCGGCGTCGCGGCCGGTCAGGATCTTGCCGGAGAGCAGCACGGTATCACCGCTCTTCCAGCTGGCAAGCTCTGCCTTGGTGATGCCATCCACGTTGACCCGGCGCACATTGCCACCGGACTCACGGGTGATCTCCGGCCAGTCTTCCAGCCTGGGGGGTGTCAGCTCCGCCGGGCCGGAGCCATCGAGTTCGAAATGCACGTGACGGGTGGCGGCGCAGTTGGGGATCATCACCACGGGCTTGGAGGCGGCGTGGGTCGGTGCGGATTTCACCTTCACATCCAGCACCGTGGTCAGGCCGCCCAGCCCCTGGGCACCGATCCCGAGCTTGTTGACCTTGTCATAGAGCTCGACCCTCAGCTTCTCTTCGGTGGTCTCGGGACCACGGGCAATCAGCTCCTGGATGTCTATGTGCTCCATCAGAGCTTCCTTGGCGAGCACCGCCGCCTTCTCGGCGGTGCCGCCGATGCCGATGCCGAGCATGCCGGGCGGGCACCAGCCAGCCCCCATGGTCGGCACCGTCTTGAGCACCCACTCCACGATGTCGTCGGAGGGATTGAGCATCACCATCTTCGATTTGTTTTCGGAGCCGCCGCCCTTGGCCGCGATACTCACTTCCACCTTGTTGCCCGGGATCATGTCGATGTGCACGACAGCGGGGGCATTGTCTTTGGTGTTCTTGCGGCTGCCGGCCGGATCCGCCAGCACGGAGGCGCGCAGCGGGTTGTCCGGATTGGTATAGGCGCGGCGGGTGCCCTCATCCACCATCTCCTGGACCGTCATGTCGCTGTCCCACTGTACCTGCATGCCGATCTTGACGAAGCAGGTGACGATACCGGTGTCCTGACAGAGCGGGCGATGACCTTCGGCAGACATGCGGGAGTTGATCAGAATCTGGGCCAGGGCATCTTTGGCGGCCGGGTTGATCTCGCGGTCATAGGCGGCCTTGGCGGCCTGCACGAAATCGAGGGGGTGGTAGAAGGAGATGTACTGCAGGGCGTCAGCAATGGAATCGATAAAGTCCTGTTTTCTAATGATGCTCATATCATCCTCACTGGTCCTTGTTATCGCTTGCGCGAGCAAGGGCTTCCATATGAGCCGGGCCTTCGGCAGGTGGCAAATGCACCTGGAGCCGGCAGACTGCGGCGTGTTTTTATAACGGTGTTTTTCTTAAAAATGCCGGCGGCCATGATACGCTTGACCACCCGAACCGGCTAGGGAGCCGGGCGCAAACTGTTGCCTATGTAACAAAAAATGAAACCAAGACTGCATATCCACCATTTCGACCCGCAGGCCTCGCTCCACACCTGGTTTGCCTGCCTGCAACACCAACCCTGGGCCATCCTGCTGGAATCCGCCGGCCCCCTGGGGGCTGACAACGGTTTTGACATCATCAGCGCCGATCCGCTTGCCACCCTGGAAACCCGGGGTACCAGCACCTGCCTCACCCAGGATAACCACCAGCACCATCATGACGGCGATCCCCTCGCCCTGCTCGCCAAGACCCAGCAAGCCCTGCTTGGGGAGCGCGTTGAGGATGACTCGGGATTGCCGTTTATCGGGGGAGCCCTGGGACTCTTTGGCTACGATCTGGGCCGACGATTCGAGCGTCTGCCCGCAGTGGCGCAACAGGACATCCAAGTGCCCGACATGGCGGTCGGGATCTACGACTGGGCGCTGCTGCGAAATGTCGCGACGGGACACTGGCAACTGGCCCACTGGGGTGATGAAGCCGGCCTCGCCCGCAGGCTCGACTGGCTGATGGCGCAGCGCGAACGAACCACCCTCCCCCTTCGCCTGACCGGCCCCTGGCAGAGCAACATGACGCGGGCCGAATACGGGGACAAGTTTGCCCGTATCCAGGCCTATCTGGCGGCGGGGGATTGTTACCAAATCAACCTGACCCAGCGCTTCAGCGCCCCTTATCAGGGAGATGAATGGTCCGCCTATCTAACCCTGAGCGCCGCCAACAAGGCGCCGTTCTCCGCCTTTGTCCGCCTGCCGCACAGCGCCATTCTGAGCCTCTCCCCGGAGCGTTTCCTGCTGCTCGACAAGCGCCATATCGAGACCAAGCCCATCAAGGGCACCCGGCCTCGCCACCCGGATCCCGCCCAGGATGCCAGGGTGGCCGAGTCACTCGCCAGCGCCGACAAGGACAGATCGGAGAACCTGATGATCGTCGATCTGCTGCGCAACGACATCGGCCGGGTGAGCCTGCCGGGATCGGTCACTGTGCCGCATCTCTTTGCCGTGGAATCCTTCCCGGCGGTGCATCATCTGGTCTCCACCATTCACGGAGAACTGGATGCGCGCTGGCAAGAAGTGGATCTGCTGCGGGCCTGCTTCCCCGGCGGCTCCATCACAGGGGCTCCCAAGATCCGGGCGATGGAGATCATCGAGGAGCTGGAGCCGGTGCGGCGCAATGCCTACTGCGGCAGCATCGGTTATCTGAGTCAGCACGGAAGGATGGATACCAGCATCTGCATCCGTACCCTGATCGTCGAAGCCGGTCAGCTGCACTGCTGGGCGGGGGGCGGCATCATCGCCGACTCCGATCCCGACGCCGAATATCAGGAAACCTACGACAAGGTGGCCCGTATCCTGCCACTGCTCGATGCCCTTTGATCCCATCCGGCCCTGCGGGGCCGACACAAGGAGACCCATGGAGATGACGAGTGCCGAGCTGCTGACCCGCTTTTTGCTGCAGCGCCCCGCCTCCGCCCATCGCCTGGCACTGGCCGGGCTCAAACCTGCTGCCGTGTTGATCCCCCTGGTGGAGCGCCCCGAGGGCCTGCACCTGCTGCTGACGCGCCGCAGCGCCGCCCTGCGCCACCACCCGGGACAGATCAGCTTTCCCGGCGGGCGCCAGGACCCGGAAGACCGGGACCTCATTCACACCGCGCTCAGGGAAACCGAGGAGGAGCTTGGCATTCCCCCCTCCCAGATCCGGATCATCGGCAGCCTCACCCCTCTCAATACCGTCTCGCGCTACGATGTGCTGCCGGTCCTCGCCATGCTCGACCCAGGCTACGGGCTGACCCTGAGCCAGGACGAGGTGGCCCAGGCCTTCGAAGTCCCCCTCGCCCACGTGCTGGATCCGGGGCAGCACATAGCCCTGAGCCTGCCAAGGGCGGACGGACGTCACACCATCTATTGGATCCCTTGGGAGCAATCTTTCATCTGGGGAGCCACTGCCAGCATGATCCGCCAGCTTGCCCAACACATCTCGGCATAACATTTCGACAACATGATGAGGTGGGAAATTATCCAGCTAACATTCAAATAACACTGCATTTGATAAATAAATTTTTATTTTTTATTCTTTTGATCACATTTCTACAAGAAAGTACGGGTTTTAGCCGCACAAAGGTGAATTTGATCAACATTTTTGATTAAAAAGAAAGTATTCTTGCGCCGACTAATTAAAACCACACATTCGGGGTGAGATACATGTCCAATACTGTCACTGGCGCACAGGATGTTGCAGCCGCACAGGAGCAAGGAATCAGCTCGGTCCAATCTCGCGCTTGGAGTAAACAAGACAACACCTGGGTGATCAGCCTGTTCGGTACCGCCGTCGGTGCAGGCATCCTGTTCCTGCCCATCAACGCCGGCATGGGTGGCTTCTGGCCGCTGGTAGTGATGGCGCTGCTGGTCGGCCCCATGACCTACCTGGCACACCGTGGTCTGGCGCGCTTCGTGCTCTCCTCCAAGCAGCCCAATGCCGACATCACCCAGGTGGTGGAAGAGCACTTCGGCGTGGGTGCCGGTAAATTGATCACCCTGCTCTACTTCTTTGCCATCTACCCCATCGTGCTGATCTACGGCGTGGGCATCACCAACACGGTGGAAAGCTTCCTGGTCAACCAGTTGCAGATGACGCCGCCCCCGCGCTGGATCCTCTCCATCGTGCTCATCATGGCCATGATGTCCGTGATGCTGGCTGGCGAGAAGCTGATGCTGAAAGTGACCGAGTTCCTGGTCTATCCGCTCATCGCCATTCTGGCGGGCATCTCCCTGTACCTGATCCCGGACTGGACCGGTGCGACCCTGAATGAAATGCCGAGCACCAAGGATTTCGCCACCACCCTGTGGCTGACCATCCCGGTGCTGGTGTTCTCCTTCAACCACAGCCCGGCCATCTCCAGCTTCGCCCTGGCTCAGCGCCGTGGTCACGGTGAGCATGCCGTCGCCAAGTCCGACGCCATCCTCAAGCGCACCGCCATCATTCTGCTGGGCTTCGTGATGTTCTTCGTCTTCTCCTGCGTGATGAGCCTGACGCCGGCCCAGCTGGCAGAAGCCAAGTCCCAGAACATCGCCGTGCTCTCCTACCTGGCCAACCAGCATGCGAGCCCCATCATCTCCTACTTCGGTCCGCTGGTTGCCTTCGTGGCCATCGTCTCCTCCTTCTTCGGCCACTATCTGGGTGCCCGTGAAGGTCTGAAAGGGATGATCGTCCAGAACATGCGCAGCTCCGGCAAGGCACCGAACCACAAGAAAGTGGAGCTGTTCATCATCGCCTTCTTCATCCTGACCCTGTGGGGCGTGGCCGTGATCAACCCCTCCATCCTCGGGATGATCGAATCCCTGGGTGGCCCCATCATCGCCACCATCCTGTTCCTCATGCCCATGTACGCCATCAAGCGCGTTCCGGCCATGGCGAAATACCAGGGTCAGATCAGCAACGTCTTCGTGGCGACCATGGGCCTCATCGCCATCTCCGCCATCCTCTATCAACTGGTCGGCTAAGCCTTCCTGCGATACCGTCGGGCCAGCATCTGGCCCGGCGCCTCCCACAGCCCGGCAGATCTCCTCTGCCGGGCTGTGTTCGTTATGATCATCAGACACTGGACTCAGATGATCAGAGCCCCTCAGATCAAAGACAGCCCTTTCATCCACTCTCTTTCCCCTTGGTGACAGCTTGCCGCTCATATTCCTTTCCCCATGGCACACGACCAAGGCGTGCTGCGTTATCCCGTCATCTGCCGCACGCCATTTGCCTTGCCAGACAGAACACCAGAGCCCTTGTCCTTACCAGGAACGCCCGATCTTCGGGGTTTAGCCCAGAGAGCCCAGATCCCCACCCAATTGAGCCTTTCTTCAAGGCATTCAAGGAAAATACCGGCCACAGGGCGCAGGCAAACCGCCGAGAGGGCCTTGACCGGGCTTCCCGTACAGCGTCCGAAGAGCAGATGACCCCTTCGGTCACCAGAGGGGATGCCACAGGCCGCCATGCTGACAGCACAAACAGCCCGATATGCCCTGCCGAATGCAGTGCCGGGCACGCGGGTACAGGGAATGGCTTGTTGGCGGTGGCGAGAACACGTAAGGCGGCCAACGGGCCCCTCCCGGGAAATCACACAGGGGGATCCGAGCACTGTCAGTGCCATGACACGGCGAGAAGGTGCAGGGCGCCTGACGCGCGCGCAAATAAAAAGCGCCCTCCGAAGAGGGCGCCTGTGCAGAGCGGAAAGTCTGAGGGGATCAAGCTTCGCGGCTGGGGACCGGGGCGGCATCCAGCAGGCTCTCATCCTCGGCCATGCAGGCGGCCGCAGTGAACAGCACGTCGGTGGAGCTGTTGAGGGCCGTTTCGGCGGAATCCTGCAACACCCCGATGATGAAGCCAACGGCCACCACCTGCATGGCGATGTCGTTGCTGATACCGAACAGGCTGCACGCCAGCGGGATCAGCAGCAGGGAGCCGCCCGCCACACCGGAAGCGCCACAGGCACTGATGGTGGCGACGACGGAGAGCAGAATGGCGGTTGCCATGTCCACTTCCATCCCCAGGGTATGCACCGCCGCCATGGAGAGCACGGTAATGGTGATGGCGGCGCCGGCCATGTTGATGGTGGCCCCCAGCGGGATGGAGACCGCATAGGTGTCTTCCGGCAGGCGCAGCCTCTCGGCCAGGGCCATGTTGACCGGAATGTTGGCGGCGGAGCTGCGGGTGAAGAAGGCGGTCACACCGCTCTCTTTCAGGCAGGTCAGCACCAGGGGATAGGGGTTGCGCTTGATCTTCCAGAAGACGATGAGCGGATTGACCACGAAGGCGATGAACAGCATGCAGCCGATCAGTACCACCAGCAGCTGGGCATAGCCAAACAGCGCATCGAAGCCGGTTTCAGCCAGGGTGGAGGCAACCAGGCCCAGGATGCCGAGTGGAGCGCAACGGATCACGGCCTTGACGATGGCGGAAACCCCGTGGGACACATCGGAAATCAGTGATTTGGTGCTCTCATTGGCGTGACGCATGGCGATACCAAGGCCGATGGCCCAGGCCAGGATGCCGATATAGTTGGCTTCCAGCAGTGCTTTCACCGGGTTGGTCACCACGTTGAACAGCAGGGTCTGCAGCACTTCCGTGATGCCCCCCGGCGGCGTGATCTCGGTAGCGCCTGCCACCAGATGCAGGTTGGAGGGGAAGAGGAAGCTCGCCACCACTGCCACGGCAGCCGCCAGGAAGGTACCCAGCACATAGAGCAGCAGGATCGGTTTCATGTTGGTCTTCTGACCCTGCTTGTGGCCGATGATCGCCGACATCACCAGCACGAAGACCAGCAGCGGCGCCACGGCCTTCAGGGCGCCGACGAACAGGCTGCCGAGCAGACCCGCCGCCTTGGCCCACTCGGGCATGAACATCGCAAGAAGGATACCGAATACCAGACCGACTAGGATCTGGCTAACCAGACTGGTGCTGTTGACCAGTCGAATGAGGGGGTGTTGTTGTGTCATCAAGTAGTCCCTGTGCACTCATGGTGCGTGAATCATTAGTCCTGTTGGCAACCAGCCCCGCGCATTGGCACCGGTCCGTTGACGGTGACGCCGTGGGCAGCTCTTCTGGTGGATCTGTCCCGTTCGCGTGGGGTTGCGGACAAGAATATCCCATCTGCCATGGTTTTTTTCCACATAATCACTGAAAAATATCAGGGTTACCTCACAAAAAATCTACAACAATGTGATAACACAATATCAACCACGGTCAAAATGTCACCAAACCAGTCCGATCATCGGCCACCACTGGGCCAGAAGTGATATGATGACGCCCTTTTTCAGGGAGCCTTGCCATGATCACCTCTTTATTGACCCGACACTTCGGCTTTGATCGCTTGCGGCCCGGGCAGGAAGCGGTGATCAGTCGTCTGCTGGCCGGCAAGAGCGCCGCAGCCATCTTCCCGACTGGCGCGGGGAAATCCCTCTGTTATCAATTGCCCGCCCTCGCACTGCCCCACCTGACCCTGGTCATCTCTCCCCTGCTGGCCCTGATGCACGATCAGCTCGCCTTTTTGCGCAGCAAGGGGATCGCCGCCGCCACTCTGGACTCCAGCCAGACAGCGGAAGAGAGCCGGCGCGTGATGCAGCAGGCCAGCGATGGCAAGCTCAAGATCCTGATGATTTCGGTGGAGCGCCTCAAAAATGAGCGCTTTCGCCGCTTCATCGCCCACATCCCCCTGTCACTGCTGGTGGTGGACGAGGCCCACTGCATCTCGGAGTGGGGCCACAACTTTCGCCCCGACTACCTCAAGCTGCCGGATCATCGCCGTGAACTGGCCATTCCCCAGGTGCTGTTGCTGACCGCCACCGCCACCCCGGCCGTCATGGCGGACATGCAGGCAAAATTTGCCATCGACCGGGACGATCTGGTGGTCACCGGTTTCTACAGACCCAATCTGGATCTGGCCGTCCTCCCGCTGGCCGGCAGTGCCCGCGATACATGGCTGCGCGAGGAGCTGCACCGGAATCCGGCCGCCCCCACCATCGTCTACGTGACTCTGCAACACAGCGCAGAGCAGTGCGCCGCGCAGCTACAGGCCAGCGGCATCCGGGCATGCGCCTACCATGCGGGGCTCGATCCCGCCCTGCGCAGCCAGATCCAGCATGACTTCATGGCTGGCAGACTCGACTGCATCGTGGCCACCATCGCCTTTGGCATGGGCATCGACAAGGCCGACATTCGCCGGGTCATTCACTACGACCTGCCCAAGTCCATCGAGAACTACAGCCAGGAGATAGGCCGCGCCGGACGTGACGGGCTTCCCTCCCGCTGCACCGTGCTGGCGAGCCGCGCCCAGTTGCCGGTACTGGAAAACTTCGTCTATGGGGATACGCCGGACAGGGACGCCATCGCGCACTTGCTCGATATCGTGCGCCAGAGCGGCGCCGAGTGGGAATTCAGCCTGCTGCGCCTCTCCAACGAGACCAACATTCGCCAACTGCCCCTCAAGACCCTGCTGGTCTATCTGGAGATGGCGGGGGTCATTGCACCGGCCTACAGCTACTTTGCCGAGTACCGTTTCAGGTTCGTACTGGAAAAACAGGCGATCCTCGCTCGTTTCAATTCCGAACGCCGCCAGTTCCTGGAGCAGGTCTTTGCCTGCGCCCCCCAGGCGCGCACCTGGTGCACCATTGACTTCGAGGCGCTGTGGCAGGGATATCAGGGAGAACGCCAGCGCGCCGCGGCGGCGCTGGACTACCTGCAGCAGCAGGGTTGGATCGAGCTTGAAAGCAAGCAGATGACCGAGCTCTATCGGGTGCTGAGCCAGCAAATCGATACCGTGACCCTGGCCGAAGAGCTGCATGGATTGTTTGAAAAGAAAGAGCAGAGCGAGCTGGCCCGCCTTCAGGCACTGCTGGCCTTTTTCACCTCGACCACCTGCCTCAGCCATGAGCTTGCCCGCTATTTTGCCGACGACGCCGCCCCCGAGCGCTGCGGGCACTGTTCCGTCTGCCGGGGAGAGATCGCCGTGTTGCCGCCGTTGCCATCACCGGGCTTGCCCAACGAGCACGGTTTGCGCGCCTGGTGCGATCCGCTGATCGCCCTGTGCCATCAGCGCCATCCCAGGATCCTGACCCGTTTCCTGTGTGGCATCGCCACCCCGCTGACCACCCGTCTAAAGGCCAGGGATCTGGCCGGTTTTGGCCAGTTGGCGAACCATCCCTTCGCCGAGGTGCTGGCGGTGGTGTCAGCCCTCTATCCCGCCGAATCCTGAGCTTGCAGGTTTGGCGCCGTTCAGGCGCTGAAAAAATAAGACCCTCGCGGATGCGAGGGTCAAGCCAACGGAAACGTGCTTAAACAGAGCTTAGTATCTGCACAATCACCCACTCTCTTGCTAAAGCGATGACTGCTCGACACAGGACCAATCTAGAGCAGCCAGAATGTAGCGTCAATGTAAAAATTAGAGCAAAAGCACCAAGCAAGTAACATTACGTTGACGTAAGCGACACGTCTTTTTACCCTCTATTCCCTGCCGCCCTTGCCCTTGCTGGCACCGCCCCCTGACAAAACAGAGCGTCACCATTTTCTCCCTCTGGCACACAAAGATTTATTTTTTATGTCTTTGACATTTGCATCACTGTCGTGGCAAAAATAATTTAACAGTCAGTAACATAGGTATGTCACTTACTGCTTCTTCCCGCACGAGGATCGGGAAGCTCCCGCACAAACTTAAACCAATGATGGCGATGGATTACTGGGGGCTGTTGACTAGGCTTAAGAGGTAAACAGAACAAAAGTAGTGATCCACTCTTTTTCAGGGCAAGCGACTATAACGAGGGCTAAGTTATGGGCATCTTCGAGCACTATCAACAGCGGTATGAGAAGGCCAGAGAGGAGGAGTACAGCATCCAGGAGTTTCTGGATATGTGCAAACAGGACAAATCCTGCTACGCCTCTGCCGCCGAACGTCTGCTGACCGCCATCGGCGAGCCGGAAATGATCGACACCTCGACCAATCCACGTCTCAGCCGTCTCTTTTCCAACCGCGTCGTCGCGCGTTATCCCGCTTTCAAAGACTTCTATGGCATGGAAGAAGCCATCGAACAGATTGTCTCCTATCTCAAACATTCCGCTCAGGGTCTGGAAGAGAAGAAACAGATCCTCTATCTGCTCGGACCGGTTGGCGGCGGTAAATCCTCGCTGGCAGAGAAACTCAAATCCCTGATGCAAAAAGTGCCCATCTATCGCATCAAGGGCTCACCAGTGAATGATCACCCCTTCTGCCTGTTTGACATCGACGAAGATGGCGAAATCCTCGAGAAGGAGTACGGCATCCCTCGCCGTTATCTGCGCCCCATCATGTCTCCCTGGGTCGCCAAGCGCCTTCACGAGTTTGGCGGCGACATCACCAAGTTCAAGGTGGAGAAGGTGAACCCCTCCATCCTCGATCAGATCGCCATCGCCAAAACCGAACCGGGGGACGACAACAACCAGGACATCTCCTCCTTGGTCGGCAAGGTCGATATCCGCATGCTGGAACACTTCGCCCAGGATGATGCCGATGCTTACTCCTACTCCGGTGCGCTATGCAAGGCAAACCAGGGGATGATGGAGTTCGTCGAGATGTTCAAGGCCCCCATCAAGGTGCTGCACCCGCTGCTGACGGCGACGCAAGAGGGGAACTACAACGGTACCGAAGGGCTCTCCGCCCTCCCCTTCGACGGCATCCTGCTGGCCCACTCCAACGAATCCGAGTGGCAGCAGTTCCGCAACAACAAGAACAACGAAGCCTTCCTCGACCGTGTTTACATCGTCAAGGTGCCCTACTGCCTGCGCGTCTCGGAAGAGGTGAAGATCTATGAAAAACTGCTGTTCAACAGCGAGCTGACCGAGGCCAAATGCGCACCGGGTACTCTGGAGTTGCTGGGCCAGTTCTCGGTGCTGTCGCGGCTCAAGGAGCCGGAAAACTCCAGCCTCTATTCCAAGATGCGAGTCTATGACGGCGAGAGTCTCAAAGACACGGATCCCAAAGCGAAAAGCTATCAGGAGTACCGGGATTATGCGGGGGTTGACGAGGGCATGAACGGCCTTTCCACCCGTTTCGCGTTCAAGATCCTCTCCCGTGTCTTCAACTTCGACCACGCGGAAGTGGCAGCCAACCCGGTGCACCTCTTCTATGTGCTGGAGCAGCAGATAGAGCGCGAGCAGTTCCCGCAAGAGCTGCACGATCGCTATCTGGAGTTCATCAAGGGTTACCTGACTCCGCGCTACGTCGAGTTCATCGGCAAGGAGATCCAGACCGCCTACCTCGAGTCGTATTCAGAGTACGGTCAGAACATCTTCGATCGCTACGTCACCTACGCCGACTTCTGGATCCAGGATCAGGAGTATCGTGACCCAGAAACCGGCCAGCTGTTTGACAGAGCGTCTCTCAACAGCGAGCTGGAGAAAATTGAAAAACCTGCCGGGATCAGCAACCCGAAAGATTTCCGCAACGAAATCGTCAACTTCGTGCTGCGTGCCCGGGCCAACAATGCAGGCCGTAACCCCAACTGGACCAGTTACGAGAAGCTGCGCACCGTGATCGAGAAGAAGATGTTCTCCAACACGGAAGAGCTGCTGCCGGTTATCTCCTTCAACAGCAAAACCTCGGCTGAGGAGCAGAAGAAGCACGATAACTTTGTCGAACGGATGATGGAGAAAGGCTACACACGTAAACAGGTGCGGCTGCTCTCCGAGTGGTATCTCAGGGTACGCAAGTCATCCTGACCCTGCCGTGTTCAAGGGGGAGTTATGGCGCATTTTATCGACCGCAGGCTCAACGGCAAAAACAAAAGCGCTGTCAATCGGCAGCGCTTCATCCGCCGCTACAAGAAGCAGATAAAACAAGCGGTCTCGGATGCTGTCTCCAAGCGCAGCATTCAGGACGTGGACAAGGGTGAGAGCATCAGCATCCCGACCAAGGACATCGGGGAACCCCATTTTCATCAGGGTCATGGCGGCAAACGGGAGATGGTGCATCCAGGCAACGACCAGTTCGTATCTGGTGACAAGATTGACCGGCCCAAAGGGGGTGGCGGCGGCCAAGGGAGTGGCGAGGGCCAGGCTTCGGATCAAGGAGAGGGAGTCGATGATTTCGTCTTCCAGATCTCCAAGGACGAGTACCTGGACTTGCTGTTCGAGGATCTGGAGCTGCCGCGGCTGCAAAAGACCCAGCTCAACCAGCTGATGGAGATGAAGACCTATCGGGCCGGCTACACCTCCAACGGGGTGCCTGCCAACATCAACGTGGTGCGCTCCCTGCAAAATTCGCTGGCGCGGCGCATGGCGCTGCAGGCAGGCAAGAAACGTCAGTTGTGTGAACTGGAGGAGCGCCTGGCCCAGCTGGCTTGCGAGCCCAACGACCATTTCGCCGAAATGGCGCAACTTGAAAAAGAGATCAGGGAGCTGAAACGACGCATCGATGCGGTCCCCTTTATCGACACCTTCGACCTCAAATTCAACAACTTTGTCAAACGGCCCGTCCCCTCGAGCCAGGCGGTGATGTTCTGCCTGATGGACGTCTCCGGTTCCATGGATCAGGCTACCAAGGAGATGGCCAAGCGTTTCTATATCCTGCTTTATCTATTCCTGAGCCGGACTTACAAGAATGTCGAGGTGGTCTACATCCGCCACCACACCCAGGCCAAGGAGGTGGACGAGCACGAGTTCTTCTACTCCCAGGAGACCGGCGGCACCATCGTCTCCAGTGCGCTCAAGATGATGAACGACATCATCAACGAACGTTATCCCGCCAACCAGTGGAACATCTATGCGGCGCAGGCCTCTGATGGTGACAACTGGGCCGATGACTCACCCCAGTGCAGGGAGATCCTGATGCGCGACATCATGCCGCGGGTGCGTTACTACTCCTACATCGAGATCACTACCCGCGCCCACCAGACCCTGTGGCACGAATATGAGGCGGTGGCAGAGCAATACGCCCACTTCGCCATGGAGCACATTCGCAAGGTCGAGGACATTTATCCGGTGTTCCGGGAATTGTTCAAGAAGCAAGCGGCTTGAGGGATCACATATGGTAGAAACCGCAAGAAAGATAGCGCCGCTGGACGATGGTCCTGACTGGAACTTCGATCTGCTGGAGCTTTATCACCAGGAGATAGCCCGGGTCGCCAAATTCTATCGGCTCGACACCTATCCCAACCAGATCGAGGTGATCACTGCAGAGCAGATGATGGATGCCTACTCCAGTGTCGGCATGCCCATCGGTTATCAACACTGGTCATTCGGCAAGCGCTTTATCCACACCGAGCGCAACTACAAGCGCGGCCAAATGGGACTGGCCTACGAGATCGTCATCAACTCGGACCCCTGCATCGCCTATCTGATGGAAGAGAACACCATGCCGATGCAGGCGCTGGTCATGGCCCACGCCTGCTATGGTCACAACTCCTTCTTCAAGAACAACTATCTGTTCAAGGCCTGGACCGATGCCTCCTCCATCATCGACTACCTGTTGTTTGCCAAGAACTACATCACCGAGTGCGAGGAAAAACACGGCATCGATGCGGTGGAGAAACTGCTTGACTCCTGCCATGCCCTGATGAACTTCGGGGTGGATCGTTACAAGCGGCCCCAGAAGATTTCTCTGGCCGAGGAGAAACGGCGCCAGAAGGCGCGGGAAGATTATCTGCAAACCCAGGTCAATGAGCTGTGGCGTACCCTGCCCAAGCAGCACAAGATTGCCGGGGTGGAAGACAGGCGCTATCCTGCCGAGCCTCAGGAGAACATCCTCTATTTCATCGAAAAGAATGCCCCCCTGCTCGAGCCCTGGCAGCGCGAGGTGGTGCGTATCGTGCGCAAGATCAGTCAGTACTTCTACCCGCAGAAGCAGACGCAGGTGATGAACGAGGGCTGGGCCACCTTCTGGCACTACACCATTCTCAACCACCTCTATGACGAGGGAAAAATCAGCGATCGCTTCATGCTGGAGGTACTGCACAGCCACACCAACGTGGTCTATCAGCCCCCCTACAACAGCCGGTATTACTCGGGGATCAACCCCTACGCCCTTGGCTTTGCCATGTTCACGGACCTGCGTCGCATCTGCGAACACCCGACCGAGGAGGACAGATACTGGTTCCCCGATTACGCTGGCACCAACTGGGTCGAGACATTGCATTTCGCCATGCAGAACTTCAAGGACGAAAGCTTCATCAGCCAGTTCCTCAGTCCCAAGGTGATGCGCGACATGAAGCTCTTTGCCATCGATGACGACGATCTGAAGAACTACCTCAAGGTGTCCGCCATTCACAATGAAGAGGGCTACCGACTGGTGCGTAGCACCCTGTCCGCTCAATACAACCTGAGCAACCTGGAGCCCAACATTCAGGTCTACAACGTGGCAGTGAAAGGTGATCGCTCCCTGACCCTGCGCTATGTTCCCCACAACCGCATCCCCCTTGGCGAGTCACGCCACGAGGTGCTCAAGCATCTGCATCAGCTGTGGGGCTTCGATGTGGTGCTGGAGCAGGACAATGGCGAGCTATCCGCAGATATCATCGGCCGTTGTCCGGACCGCAAGAGCATGACCTGACGTCAGTGCCGGGCATAAAAAAACGCGCCATCAGGCGCGTTTTTCTTGGATCAGGGCAATCAGTTGTCACACAGGTTGCTTGGCATGTCCTGACGCAGACGGGTCCAAAGCTTGCCAGACTCGATGCCGTACTGGCGTACCGTCATGAACACGGCTTCGTGATCCTTGGTTTCGGCCAGCTTGCGCAGCGTCTTGTAGTAGGCATCTGCGGTTTCCCGCGCCTGTTTGTCCGAGAAGTAGTAGCGGCCAACCCGGCTGTACAAGCCCTTGAAACCGTTGAGAATCAAGGCATAGATGGGGTTGCCCGAGGCAAATGAAAGCTGGTGATGCAAACGGTAGTCGAAGTCCGCATAGGCCTCGGCCGTGTTCTCCACATCATCGGCACCCCGCAAGATCTCGGCGGCCTGTTCCGGGTTGTTGCGAATGGCGCCACGGATGAAGATGGTGCAGATGTTGGTCCGGGCGGAGAGCAGCTGTGCCACCAGATCCGGCACCTTGTCCTGATCGAGACGTGCCAGTGTCTCCAGAATGTTGAGACCGGAGGTTTCCCAGAAATTGTTGACCTTGGTCGGTTTGCCATGCTGGATGGTGAGCCAGCCATCACGGGCAAGGCGCTGCAACACTTCACGCAAGGTAGTGCGAGTCACGCCGATCAATTCGGACAGCTCGCGCTCCGCCGGCAGAATGGATCCAGGAGGAAAGCGATTGTTCCAGATGGACTCGATGATGTATTCCTCGGCAAACCCGGCAGGGCTTTGCGCTTTAATGACCATGTAATGACTCTGTTGTAGTGCGTAAAAAGGCCCCCGAATAATAGCAAAGCCGGTCATGCTGGCAAGCAGAAGGTCGGTCCTCTGCTCACATTACCCCGATCTTTTTGTTAAAAATATGTATACAGCAACAAGTGGGGAGTCAACCAACACCAAATGATGGGAATATAAGCGTTTGCTCGCTGGGCAAGTTCAGCGACCTTATTTATAGTTATCGCTCCCTTGATTAAAATCATGTGCAATCAATCTGATACAGGTGAATATCCGGATGTTCGGCTCGGGTCGGGCTCGACTGCATAGACGCAGATATCAACAACAGAACAGAGAACCATCATTATGCCAATCAGCCTAGGGCGCGCGTTTACAAAGAACTTTTTGGGCAATGCTCCGCGATGGTACAAAATTGCCATCGTTCTATTCCTGCTGATCAACCCGATCATTTTCTACGTTGATCCCTTCCTGGCCGGCTGGCTGCTGGTTGTCGAGTTCATTTTCACCCTGGCCATGGCCCTCAAGTGCTATCCGCTGCAACCGGGCGGACTCCTGGCCATCGAAGCCGTGCTCATCGGCATGACCTCCGCCAACCAGATAAAACATGAGCTGGTGGCCAATATTGAAGTGCTTTTGCTGCTGGTCTTCATGGTGGCCGGCATCTACTTCATGAAGCAGTTGCTGCTCTACGTCTTTACCAAGATGCTGGTGCGCATCCACTCCAAAACGTTGCTTTCTCTCGCCTTCTGCCTGGTGTCTGCCTTCCTCTCCGCGTTCCTTGATGCCCTGACCGTGATCGCCGTGGTCATCAGCGTCGCCACCGGCTTCTACGCCATCTACCACAAGGTGGCCTCCCGGGATGAGTCCGGCAATCTGCATCATGATGACGAAGAGATTGACGAGCTCTCCCGCCAGCATCTGAACGAGTTTCGTGCTTTCCTGCGCAGCCTGATGATGCACGCCGCCATCGGTACCGCCCTGGGGGGCGTCTGCACCCTGGTCGGCGAACCCCAGAACCTCATCATCGGTGAACAGGCCGGGTGGCACTTCGGTGAATTTGCCATTCGCATGGCACCAGTCACCATTCCGGTCTTCATCTGCGGCCTGCTGACCTGCATCCTGGTCGAAAAATTCCGCTGGTTCGGTTATGGCGCCCGCTTGCCCGAGCCCGTGCGTCACATCATGGAATCCTACGAGCGCGACGAAGACGCACAACGTACCCCGCAGGACAAGGCCAAGCTGATCGTCCAGGCGCTGATTGCCACCTGGCTTATCACGGGTCTTGCCCTCCATCTGGCTGCAGTTGGGCTGATCGGCCTGACGGTCATCGTGCTCGCGACGGCGTTCACCGGCGTGACTGAAGAACACGCGCTTGGCAAGGCATTCCAGGAGGCTTTGCCATTCACCGCCCTGCTCACCGTCTTTTTCAGCGTGGTGGCGGTCATCATCGATCAACAGCTGTTCAAGCCGGTGATCCAGTGGGTACTGGCGGCCAAGCCGGAGGATCAGCTTGCCCTCTTCTACCTAGCAAACGGTCTGCTCTCCATGGTCAGTGACAACGTCTTCGTCGGCACCGTCTACATCAACGAGGTGAAGACCGCCCTGATCAACGGCGCCATCAACCGGGAGCATTTTGATCTGCTGGCCGTGGCCATCAACACGGGCACCAACCTGCCGTCGGTCGCCACCCCCAATGGCCAGGCCGCATTCCTGTTCATGCTCACCTCGGCCCTCGCTCCCCTGCTGCGCCTCTCTTATGGCCGTATGGTCTGGATGGCGCTGCCCTATACCCTGGTGCTGGGGCTTGTCGGCTTTTTCTCCGTGGAACTGCTCCTCGGTCCTGCAACCGAATGGTTCTATCAGGCAGGGTGGTTGCTGGATCATGGGGCACTGCCACTGCCCACCCCGTCCACACACTGATCATGAAAGGGGCTGTTCGGCCCCTTTCTTTTCAGATGGGGCTCTGCTCTAATTCAGCCACTATTTTTCTCTGAGAGATCAATCATATGATCGAGTATCTTCGCCGCATTGCCAGTCATCGTCTGGCCTGGGGATTGCTGGCAGCCTCCGCTTTCGCGCTGGAACTCTGCGCCCTCTTCTTCCAGCACGTGTTGGGTTTGCACCCTTGCGTGATGTGCATTTATGAACGTATCGCCCTCCTCGGCGTACTCACGGCCGGCCTCCTCGGCATGGTCGCGCCAGAGCGCTGGTACCTGCGCTGGAGTGCCATGCTCCTGTGGGGTTACAGCGCCTTCTGGGGCCTGAAACTGGCGCTCAAGCATGTGGATTACCAGATGAACCCCTCCCCCTTCAACGTATGCGAGGGATTTGTTGACTTCCCTGCCTGGGCACCACTGGATAAGTGGGTTCCCTGGATGTTCTACCCGGACGGCGACTGCAGCGAGATCAGCTGGCAGTTCCTCGGTTTCTCCATGCCGCAGTGGCTCGTGGTCATCTTTGCCGCCTATCTGCTGGTGTTCGTCATCGTGGCTGCTGGCAACCTGATAAAAGGGCGCTGCTGCAACTAGTTCGTCACTCGACCCTAAGAAGGGAGCCCATGGCTCCCTTTTTATTTCCTCTTTATCGCCTCACGACCCCATGCCCAGAGGGCCGGATCTCCTTCTCCCTGTTCTGCCAATGAAGTGGCTGCCTGCGGGTGTGCATCATCGTAACAGGCCACAAGCGGGTCAAAGGGCGCAGCAGCGACCTGCCACTCGGCCTACCAACAAGAAGGGAGCCATCGGCTCCCTTCTTTCATGTCGTGCACGGCGATGTCACGCGCCTTCGGAGGTAGCCTTGCTGGCACTTCTCCTGGCCTTCACCATGCCGATCACCATGGGCAACAAGGAGACCGCGATGATGCCGAAGATGAGCAGGGTAAAGTTGTGGCGCACTACCGGCAGATTGCCAAAGAAGTGGCCGGCATAGACGAAGGAGAGCACCCACAAGAGCCCCCCCACCAGGTTGAACGCCAGGAAGCGGGGATAGGTCATGGCCCCCATGCCCGCCACGAAGGGGGCGAAGGTGCGCACTATGGGCAGGAAGCGGGTGATGATGATGGTCTTGCCGCCATGCTTGGCATAGAAGGCATGGGTCTTGACCAGATAGTCCCGGCGAAAGATTTTGGAATCGGGGTTGCGAAACAGCTGCTCACCGAAGAAGTGGCCTATGGTGTAGTTCACCACGTTGCCGAGCACCGCGGCGATGATCAGCACGGCGGCTAGGGTGTGCACGTCCAACACGCTGCCCACGGTGAGGGCACCTGCAGCAAACAACAGGGAGTCCCCCGGCAGGAAGGGAGTCACCACCAGCCCGGTTTCACAGAAGATGATGAGAAACAGGATGGCGTATACCCAGACGCCATAGTTCTCGAACAGCTCTTTCAGATGCACGTCAACGTGCAGAATAAAGTCGATGGCAAAGAGGATCAGATCCATTTTTTGGTACCCATGAAGTGAACGGCGTGGAGTCTACGCCAATGAGACCTGGCTCACAATCTCCCCATGGTCCCCTTTTTCGAATCCCATGAAGGGAGTCATTCAGTCCCCCCTTCTTTTCCCCTCTCCCTGAACGTAGGCTTCTGCTCACTCGGCCTTGTCCAGAGCGGCCAGCACCTCGCCGGGCAAGCATTTCTCCCAGCCCCACAAGAGGAGCAGCAACAAGGTAGCGTCGTCGAGCCAGCCAAGGAGAGGCACCACATCGGGGACAACGTCCACCGGGCTGATGCCATAGAGCAGAATAAGGATCACCAGCCCCTTCGCCCACCAGGGCGTGCCTGGGTGGCGAAAGCCTTGATAGAGGCGGCGCAAACGCCGCCAGATGAGCCAGCGTCTGGTGCTCATGACTCGATCAGCTCGCCGCGCAGCCGCTGGATCTGATCCCGCAGCGCCGCCGCCTGTTCGAACTCCAGATCCCGCGCATGCTGGAACATCTGCTCTTCCATCCGCTTGATCTCCTTGCTGATCTCGCTGGCAGAGCGGGCATGGTACTCCCCTTGCGGTTCGGCAGCCTTGCGACTCCCCTTGCCCGCCTTGCCCGCCGTGCGGCTGCCCCCCATGTCCATCACATCGCCGATGGCCTTGTTGAGCCCCTTCGGCACGATGCCGTGTTCCAGGTTGTGGGCGTGTTGCAGGGCGCGGCGCCGCTCGGTCTCTTCGATCGCAACCTTCATGGAGTTGGTGATGGTATCCCCGTAAAGGATCACCTTGCCGTTGAGGTTGCGCGCTGCCCGGCCGATGGTCTGGATGAGGGAGCGGGTGGAACGCAGGAAGCCCTCTTTATCCGCATCCAGAATGGCCACCAGGGAGACTTCCGGCATGTCGAGTCCTTCGCGCAGCAGGTTGATGCCCACCAAGACGTCGAACTTGCCAAGGCGCAGGTCGCGGATGATTTCCACCCGCTCCACGGTATCAATATCCGAGTGCAGATAGCGCACCCGTACCTCGTGATCCGCCAGGTATTCGGTCAAGTCCTCCGCCATCCGCTTGGTCAGTGTCGTGACCAGCACCCGCTCCTCCACCGCCACCCGCTTGCGGATCTCGGAGAGCAGATCGTCCACCTGGGTGCTGACCGGCCGCACTTCCACCTCAGGATCGAGCAGGCCGGTGGGACGCACCACCTGCTGCACCACGTCACCGCCTGACTTCTCCAGCTCGTAGGGGCCGGGGGTCGCCGAGACGAACACCGTCTGGGGCATCAGCGCCTCGAACTCGTCGAACTTGAGGGGCCGGTTGTCCAGCGCCGAGGGAAGGCGGAAGCCGTACTCCACCAGGGTCTCCTTGCGGGATCTGTCCCCTTTGAACATGGCGCCGATCTGCGGCACCGTGACGTGGGATTCGTCGATGATGAGCAGGCCGTCCCCCGGCAGGTAGTCAAACAGGGTGGGCGGCGGCTCACCCGGTGCGCGGCCGGAGAGGTAGCGGCTGTAGTTCTCTATACCGGAGCAGTAACCCAGCTCCTGCATCATCTCCATGTCGAACTGGGTGCGTTGGCTGATGCGCTGCTCCTCCACCAGCTTGTTGAGGTTCATCAGCTGCTCGCGCCGCCCCTTGAGCTCCTCCTTGATGTGCTCGATGGCACCCAGAATGGTCTCCCGCGGGGTGGCGTAGTGGGTCTTGGGGTAGATGGTGTAACGCACCACCGTCTGCTCGATGGCGCCGGTCAAGGGATCGAACAGGGAGAGGCGTTCTACCTCTTCATCAAACAGCTCCACCCGCAGGGCCAGCTTGTCCGATTCGGCGGGGTAGATGTCGATCACCTCCCCCCGCACCCGGAAGGTGCCGCGCTGGAAGGCCATGTCGTTGCGGGTGTACTGCAGTTCGGCGAGGCGGCGCAGGATATCCCGCTGATTGATCACGTCCCCCACTTTGAGGTGCAGCATCATGCTGAGGTAGGCCTGGGGATCCCCCAGACCATAGATGGCCGATACCGAGGCGACGATCACCACGTCGCGCCGCTCCAGCAGCGCCTTGGTGGCTGACAGCCGCATCTGCTCGATGTGATCGTTGATGGAGGCATCCTTCTCGATGAAGGTGTCCGTGGTCGGCACATAGGCTTCGGGCTGGTAGTAATCGTAATAAGAGACGAAATACTCCACCGCGTTGTCGGGGAAGAACTCCTTCATCTCCCCATAGAGCTGGGCCGCCAGGGTCTTGTTGGGGGCCAGGATCATGGTGGGACGATTAAGAGTCGCGATGACGTTGGCCATGGTAAAGGTCTTGCCCGAACCGGTCACCCCGAGCAGGGTCTGGTGGGCCAGTCCCGACTCGATGCCATCGAGCAGCTGGGCGATGGCCCTCGGCTGATCCCCGGCGGGTTGAAACTGGCTGGCCAACTGGAATAACTTGCTCATGACGACTCCCGGCAAAAAACGGCAAGGGAGCAGTGTACCCCGAGTTGAAGGAGCTGGGTATCCGCTCACCCTCCCTGATGGCTATTGACCCTGAAATACGACCTCTGTATGATGCACCTCCTTGCCTGATGTTCCCCCGTAGTTCAGTCGGTAGAACGGCGGACTGTTAATCCGTATGTCACTGGTTCAAGTCCAGTCGGGGGAGCCAATTCCTCACCATCTCGGTGCAAGTTATCCACTTTAGTGCTTTCCTCTTCCAATTTTAATGCACAAGCCCTCCCCTGCGGCCTGACTCCCTTTTGATCTCCCGTTACTGACCAGCAGCGTTTTGTTCTGCTGCGTATAACTATTTGATTTTTATAGAAACAATTTATTGCAGGTATTTTTTGAACAGTCCTTGCAGCCCAGTATTGGCGCGGCTTTCAGCCTGATCGCCAAGTTTCATAAACAGGGTTATCCACAGTTTCTGTGGGTAACTTGACCAAAGCCACGGTTCATCTGGGCTGGCAGCCATTGTCCCCGGTTTGCGATGGCTGCCCCCGCTCTTCCCCATTTTCTGCTGTTTTTCCCTTCCCCCCTAAATGGGATGAATCGACTCGCGGTGCTGCCTGTGGGGGATTTTTTTTCGCTATGCCGCGTCCTGCGGGTCAGCCCTCGCCGGATGAGTCATGAGTCTCTTTTGTTACCCTTCAATTTCCTCAGTGGAAAATGCTGAAAAACATGCCCGTTTGCTCCCCATGCAGCAGGTAATAAATTGTCCACAGGAGCGTCATCCCCTCTCTGCTCAACAGCATATTTCACTCATTGACAGCGGGCCTTGCAGCGTAAAATAGAGGTGTTTTCCCCAGCCCCCCCCTCGCATCCCTATCTTCATCGAAGAGACCAGCACTTAACTGGCTGTTAATCCGCTTTGGCGCTTCTTTCTTGATACAGGATCCGGCACAATATCGGCCTCACTTTTATCCTCGGTTTTTCCGGGCATGACCATAGATTTCGTGACACTGCTACATCAAAGCGACTCCCTGCTGCTGTTCGTGGTACTAGCCTTCGGGCTGCTGCTGGGCAAGGTACGCATCGGCAACTTCCAGATAGGCAACACCATAGGCGTGCTCTTCACCGCCCTGCTGTTTGGCCAGATGGGATTCCAGTTTTCCACCTCCACTGAAAACGTCGGCTTCATGCTGTTCATCTTCTGTGTGGGAATTGAAGCGGGGCCGCACTTTTTCAGCGTCTTCCTTCGCGACGGCATCCACTACATCACCCTGACCCTGGTGATCCTGCTGTCGGCCCTGCTGCTGACCGTGGGGCTCGCCAAGTTCTTTAATCTGGGGCCCGGCATGGCCGCCGGCATTCTGGCAGGTTCCCTCACCTCCACGCCGGCCCTGGTGGGGGCGCAGGACGCCCTGCGAAGCGGATTGCTCAACCTGCCCCACCAGACCGACATGCAGTCGGTGCTGGACAACATGGGCATCGGCTACGCCCTGACCTACCTGGTGGGGCTGGTGGGGCTGATGCTGGTGGTGCGCTACCTCCCCTCCCTGGCCAGGCTGGATCTCAATACCGAAGCGCAGAAGATTGCGCGCGAGCGGGGGCTGTCCGACAGCGAGAGCCGCAAGACCTATCTGCCCATCATCCGCGCCTATCGGGTCGGCCCAGAGCTCGCCGCCTGGATCGGGGGGCGTACCCTGCGGGAGACCGGCATCTATCCCCACACCGGCTGCTATGTGGAGCGCATTCGCCGCAACGGCATCCTGGCGAGCCCCGACGGTGATGCCGTCATTCAGGAAGGGGACGAGATAGCTCTGGTGGGCTACCCCGAGAGCCACGAGAAGCTCGACGTCAACTACCGCAACGGCAAAGAGGTGTTCGATCGCAACCTGCTTGACCTCCAGATCGTCACCGAAGAGATCGTGGTGAAGAACGATGCCGTGGTGGGTCGCCACCTGGTGGAGCTCAACCTCACCGAGAAGGGGTGCTTCCTGAACCGGGTGGTGCGCTCCCAGATCGAGATGCCGTTCGATCGCAATATCATGCTGCAAAAGGGTGACGTGCTGCAGATCAGCGGCGAGAAGCAGCGGGTCAAGCTGCTGGCCAACAAGATCGGCTTCATCAGCATCCACAGCCAGACCACGGATCTGGTGGCCTTTGCCACCTTCTTCGTGCTGGGGCTGCTCATCGGCTCCGTCTCCCTGGTGTTCGGCCAGATAGAGTTCGGCCTCGGCAATGCCGTCGGCCTGCTGCTGGCGGGGATCCTGATGGGCTACCTGCGGGCCAACCACCCCACGGTGGGCTATGTGCCGCCGGGGGCCCTGCGCCTTGCCAAGGATCTCGGGCTCGCTGTCTTCATGGTGAGTACCGGCCTCAAGGCGGGGGGCGGCATCCTTGATCACCTGAGCGAAGTGGGGATGGTGGTGCTCTTCTCCGGCATGCTGGTGACCACCTTGCCGGTGCTGGTAGGCTACCTGTTCGGTGTCTGGGTGCTCAAAATGAACCCAGCCCTGCTGCTCGGCGCCATCACGGGCGCACGTACCTGCGCCCCGGCCATGGACGTGGTGAACGAAGCGGCCAACAGCTCCATCCCGGCGCTCGGCTATGCCGGCACCTATGCGGTGGCCAACGTCATGCTGACCCTGGCGGGCTCCTTCATCATCGGCTTCTGGTTCTAGCCAAACGGGCCCGCAACACGCAGAAAAAGAGGAGCCTCGGGGCTAATGCCAGTCAGTTAAGCCTGACTGGCATTGTTTTTACTAGGTTTTCTCGTCGCATACTTCTGTGGTTTGGCTTTGATGCACCTTGGGTAACTTCGTTCTCGGCGGGCGGGTAACTTGAACTGCTCTGCCTGTTTGTCCAACTC